>NZ_WWIC01000164.1:0-500 GCF_009872555.1 Streptomyces sp. SID5643 | reverse complement strand
AAGCTCGACTACCTCCAGTGGCTCGGCGTCGACTGCCTGTGGCTGCCACCGTTCTTCAAGTCTCCGCTGCGCGACGGCGGCTACGACGTCTCCGACTACACGGCCGTGCTGCCGGAGTTCGGCGACCTCGCGGACTTCGTGGAGTTCGTCGACGCCGCCCACCAGCGCGGCATGCGCGTGATCATCGACTTCGTCATGAACCACACCAGCGACCAGCACCCGTGGTTCCAGGAGTCGCGCAAGGACCCCGACGGGCCCTACGGCGACTACTACATGTGGGCCGACGACGACAAGGGATACCCGGACGCGCGGATCATCTTCGTCGACACGGAGACTTCGAACTGGACCTTCGACCCGGTGCGCGGCCAGTACTTCTTCCACCGCTTCTTCTCGCACCAGCCGGACCTCAACTACGAGAACCCTCGGGTCCAGGAGGAGATCCTGGCCGCGCTGAAGTTCTGGCTGGATTTGGGCATCGACGGGTTCCGGCTGGACGCGGT
>NZ_WWIC01000163.1:0-212 GCF_009872555.1 Streptomyces sp. SID5643 | reverse complement strand
GTGCACTGCGGCCACCATCGTGTGGGGCCTGGTCGCCATGGCGCAGGGGCGTGGCCCGCTCGAATCCGACCGGGACCGCGCGCAACGCCTGGCGGGCCTGCACCCGTCCCAACACCCGGGCAAGGAGCGCTACTACGTCCCGCTCGACGCCGTCTTCCGCCGGGCGGCCGACGGTTCGTCGACGGCGTATCTGCACTACGGGGTCCGCGGCG
>NZ_WWIC01000162.1:0-6917 GCF_009872555.1 Streptomyces sp. SID5643 | reverse complement strand
CCGACCACGAGCGCGGCCTGCGGCCGGTGCAGCAGCTCGGCGCGCCGGCAGGCGTGCACCGCGCCGCGCCCGGCGCAGCCCGCCGCCGTCTGGAGCAGGAAACCGGCGAGCAGGGTCGAGGCGGAGAGCACGTGCTGCGGGGTGTACGCCGCCACGAACGCCCCGAGTGCCAGCCAGGCCACCGCGATCCGGCCGCTCACGGCGGGCAGTTCGTCCAGCACGGACGGCACGCGCCCGGGCCGGGACGGACGCACCAGCAGCGAGGCCGCCACCAGCACCGCCAGCAGCAGCGGGTGGCGCTGGGTCCCGGACAGCGCCAGCCCGCCCAGCACGGCCGCCGTGCCGTCCGCTGCGAGCAGCGGCAGCGGCGACACGGGCCGGGCCGGCGGCATCCGGTCGGGGAAGCGGAAACCCGCGGCGGCGCCGCGCGGCGGCAGGACCGACACGGGCGGGAACCGGAGGTCCCGCGGCTGCCCGGCGGGGGTGGGGACGGTGCTTTCCGCGGTCACGAGGCGACAGACTCCCTGCGCTCGGTGGACACGGCGTGCGCGGCCAGGACTTCGCGGTACACGTCCGCGACCGCCTGAGCCGTGCGGCGCACGTCGTGCGTGGACAGGACGTGCCGGCGCCCCTGCTCGCCGAGTGCGGTGCGCAGCGGCGGGTCCAGCAGCAACCCGGCGACGGCCGCGGCCAGTGCCGCCGGGGCCGGGGCGGGGACCAGACAGTGCGGTACGAGGTCCGGCGGCAGGCTCTCCCGGGTCCCGCCGACGTCCGTCACGACCACCGGCCGCCCGCACGCCATCGCCTCCAGCGGGGCCAGTGCCATGCCCTCCCACCGCGACGGCAGGACGACCAGATCCGCCGCCCGGTACCAGGGCACGACATCGTCGACGTCCCCCGCGAACAGCACGGAGCCGGGGGCCAGGGCCCGCAGCCGGCCGTGGTCCGGGCCGTCGCCGACCAGCACCAGCCGTGCCCCGGGCACCCGCCGCAGCACGGTCTCCCATGCCGTCAGCAGGACGTCCTGCCCCTTCTGCCGGCACAGCCGCCCCACGCACACCACGAGCGGCCCGTGCGGCCCGCCGTCCGGCAACAGCTCCGCCCGCACGGCGCCGGCGTCGTCGGCCGGGCGGAAGCGCTCGACGTCGATCCCGTTGGGGACGACGCTCCACCTCCCGCGGACCCCGGCCCGCGCCCCCAGCCGGCGCTCCGCCTCGCTCACGCACACCACCCGCGCCGCCCAGCGGGCCCCCCGCCGCTCCCAGCCGCGGGCGAGGGCCGCGGTGACGCCGCCCACCGCCTCGAACGACCAGGCGTGCGGCTGGAACACGGTCGGGACGCGTCCCCGCACGGCGAGCCGCCCGGCCAGCCCGGCCTTCGCGCTGTGTGCGTGCACCAGCCCGGGCCGTACGTCCCCGACGATCCGGGAGAGCCGCCGTACCTCGCCGGTGAGCGACGGCCCCGGCGCACGCGTCGCCGCCCAGTGCCGTACGTCGGCGCCGAGCGCCGTGAGCCGGGCCGCGAGGGGGCCGTCGGGGCAGGCGACCGTGACGTGCAGGCCCGCGGCCAGCTGCGCCCCGGCCAGGTCCGTCACGACGCGGGCGACCCCGCCGTCCACGGGTTGCGTGACGTGGAGGACCCGTGCCGGAGGGTCGGTCGGTGACAGGTGCATGCGCGGTATTCCTCGCTCACGGATGGCGCTCGGGACGGCGGGAACGCGCCTGAACTGCCGGGTGCCGACAGCGCCGAAGTGCACGCCCGGCGCACGCCGCGTCCCGCTGGGAAACGAGCCGGACGGCCACCTGGTCACCACCGCACCGGAGGGGTTCGCGGACTGGTGTCCTCCCTCGTCCCTGAGTGCGATTTGCTTGCTGTAGGGGTGCGTTGAGAGGTTTGCGACTCTAGACGCTATCCGTACTTTTCCTTGAAAACCGGGCGTGTGTGTCGGAACGGTGAAGACGACCCTTCCGGTGAGATCACTCCTTTGGCGGCACAACTCGCGTGCACGCCACGCGTTGACACAGCGCCGGGCATCCGCCCGGATGTTTGTGTCAACCCCAAGGAGCACCTCTCCATGTCGCGTATCGCGAAGGGCCTGGTCCTGACCTCCGCTGCCGCTGCCGCTGTCGCGGGCAGCACCGGCATCGCCGCCGCCGACAGCGGCGCGCAGGCCGCCGCCGCCCACTCCCCGGGTGTGCTGTCCGGCAACGTCGTCCAGGTTCCGCTGCACATCCCGATCAACGTCTGCGGCAACACGGTCGACATCATCGGCCTGCTGAACCCGGCGTTCGGCAACGAGTGCGAGAACGACTGACGTCGCCTCGAAACCCTGACCGGCCGTTCTCCTGCGGGACCACGCGGGAGAACGGCCGGTTCGCGTTGCCCCGAACGGGGGCCGGCGGGCGGCCCGGCGGACGGGGAACGCGCACGCCGCCTACCTGGGGGGACGCCGCGGGCCCGGGGACGCGGCGCTGACCTGGGGCGTTCGCTCGGTTGCGGAGCGTTCCAGCCGCTCGCACGGTGGGCACAAGATCCGACGCACCACCGAAAGGAACCCCCCATGCGTCTGCCCGCACGGCGAATCGCGACGTCCGCGCTCTGCGCCACGCTGCTGCTCGGGGTCACCGGGCCCGCGGCCGTGGCCGCCGACAACGCATCGGCCCCGGAGCACACCCACGCGGCGTCCCGGGCCCCCGTCCCCGACGCGGACGAACTGCTCGGCCAGGTGGAGAGCCTGGGCGACCTCGGCGGCGTCCTCGTCCCGGTCGCCGACCTGCTGACCGCCGTGCTCAAGGCGGACGACGGCCAGCTGCCGCATTCCCAGGCGGCCAAGCTCAGCACCTCGGTGCAGGACGCCATCGACCACGCGACCGCGACCGCCATGGCCCCGACCACGCCGGGCGCCGCGGCCCAGAGCAGCCCCCTGCCCCAGGCCAGCACGCTGCCCGCCCCCGTCGAGGACGACGCCGGGCTGCCCGAGGACCTCGCGGCCGAGGCCATGACCGCCCTGGAGAAGGCCACCGAGGAACTGCTCAAGGCCGTCACCTCCGGCGACGCCGCCCAGGTCACCCACGCGGTCGACGGCCTGGTGGCCGGGGTCGTGAACACCGTCGCCGCGACCCTGGTCGACAGCAGGCTGCCCGCCCCCGACCTGGCCGGCCTGCCCTCCCTGCCGAAGGCTCCCTGAGGGCCCCGCCGCTCACCCGGTCGTCGTGCCGGCCCCGGGACCGGCACGACTTCCGTTCAGCGACTCATATGAGGTTCTGGCGACGGGGTTTCCGCTCCGCACAGGCATCGTTAGGCACGGCGTCCGAATTCCCCGCCGGTGACATCCGTCGCCGAAGAAAGGATTCACGATGAAGTCCCTGAAGGCCGCCGCCGTCGTTGCCGGTTCCCTCGTCGTCGCCGGTGCCGCCGCACCCGCGCACGCCGCCTACGACCCCGCCAACGTCACCCCCACCAGCCTCAACGGCGCAGTCAACGCGCTCACCAGGGAGCCCATCGACCCGATGCCGCTCAAGCACCAGTCCAACGCGCTCGACACCGAGAACAAGGACTCGATGCTCAGCACCGTCAAGCAGGCGACCACCCGGCTCAACTCGAACGGCGGGCTCCTCGGCGGTCTTCCGCTGCCGAAGTGACCCCGGTCGCGCCGGCCGGGGCGCGCACGGCGGGCGCCGGCCGGGCGTTCGCCCTGCTGCTCGTCGTCACCGGCGCGGCCGGGCTGCTGGCCTCCTGGATCATCACCCTCGACAAGTTCAAGCTGCTTCAGGACCCGGACTTCACGCCCGGCTGCAGCCTGAACCCGGTGGTGTCCTGCGGCAGCGTCATGGAGAGCGACCAGGCCGAGGTCTTCGGGTTCCCCAACCCGATGCTGGGACTGGTCGCCTACGGCGTCGTCATCTGCGTCGGCCTCAGCCTGCTGGCCGGTGCCCGCTTCCCGCGCTGGTACTGGCTGGCCTTCGACGCCGGATGCCTGTTCGGCGTCGGCTTCGTGACGTGGCTGCAGTTCGAGTCGCTGTACCGGATCAACGCGCTGTGCCTGTGGTGCTGCCTGGCCTGGGCCGCGACGATCCCCCTGTTCTGGTACGTGACCTCGTTCGCCGTGCGCCAGGGGTTCCTGCCCGCGCCCGGGGCGGTGCGCCGGTTCCTCGACGAGTTCACCTGGGTGCTTCCGGCGCTGCACCTCGGCATCGTCGGCATGCTCGTCCTGACGCGCTGGTGGGACTTCTGGACGAGCTGACCGACGGCCGTCCGCAAGCGACCCGGTCCGTCGTATTACTGCGGCAGTCGGGGGAATTGTGCGCTGGTGCGGTTCCCCGGCTCGTTACTCGGTCAGCACGCTGAGCCCCCGACACGCGAAAGGGACCGTACCCCAGATGAAGTCGACCACCCGAGGAACCCTCGCCGCAGTGATCACGTGTGTGGCGGCCGCGGCCGGCGCCGCCACCGCGACCCCCGCCGCCGCGGTCGGCACGGTCCCCGTCCCCGTCCCGCTGGGCGGCGCCGAGAAGGCCCTCAACGTGGAACTGCCCGAGGCCACCGGGCAGCTCCCGGTGCCGGTACCGGGCTCACCCGAAGGACCCCGCTACGTCGAGGGCCGGCTCATCCCGGAGCGCGCCGTCCCGCAGCTGCCCGTCCACGGCGGACTGCCCGGCGCCGACCTGCGCGCACCCCTGCCGCACCTCCTCGGTGCCGGCTTCGACCACATCGGTGTCGACGCCCCCGCCTCCGACCTGCGCACACTCGCCCCGGGCGTGTCCGTCGACGCCCCGCTCACCTCGCCCAACGCCGACGGCTTCGGCCTGCCCGAGGCCAAGCTCCCGCAGGTGGGCGTGCTGGCCCCGCTGGTGCAGACGGTGCCCACGGCCGACCTGGGCATCGGCCCCGGCCTGTAGGACGCCGGTCCGTACCGGGTGTTCTCGTGTGGCCCCCGCGGTGGTGACCGCGGGGGCCTTCGGGCTGTTACCGCAATGACAACCGAGCGGAACGAGGAGCACGACATGGTCGTAGGCGTCGGCGGAGTACCGGTGGGAGCGGCGGGAGACGGGGGTGCCAGAGGCACCCGGCGGGGTGTGCTGCGCGGCCTGGTGGCCACGGCGGCCGGCGCCGTGCTGACCCCCGTCGCCGTGGCCGCCTGGCCCGAGGAGTCCGACGGCAAGAACACGGACGTGCGGGCCGGCGACGGCATGTTCGAGGAGACCTACCGGGGCCGCCTCATCCGCGGCGTGCCGATCCCCTCCCCGGAGCAGGAGGTCGATGACGCGGACTGGCACGTCACCGTGGACGGGCGGCCGCTGCACCTGATGCGCCGCGCGGACGGCAGCTGGCTGAGCATGGTCGACCACTACCGCTCCTACCCCACCCCCCTGGCGGCGACCCGCGCCGCCGTCGACGAACTGGGGCCGGGGCAGCGCCTGCGCGACCTGCCCGGGCACGCCCCGGGGCACCAGGACGGGGGAGCCCATGGCGTACACGCGTAAGGACGTCAGCACCCTCACCCGCACCGAGAAACGCCGCTTCGTGAAGGCCGTGCTGGAGGTGAAACGGCGCGGCGAGTACGACGAGTTCGTCCGCACGCACATCGAGTACTACACCTCCGACGGCGAGGACGGCCTGCGCACGGCCCACATGGCGCCCTCCTTCCTGCCCTGGCACCGGCAGTTCCTGCTGGAACTGGAGAAGGCGCTGCGCCGGGTCGACGCGTCGGTGTCGGTGCCGTACTGGGACTGGACGCGCGACCGCACGACCACGTCCGCCCCCTGGACCGCCGACCTCCTCGGCGGCACCGGCCGGCGCTCCGACCGCCAGGTGATGACCGGGCCGTTCGCCTACGCGGAGGGCAACTGGACCATCAAGGAGGGCATCACCGACGAGGAGTTCCTCACCCGCGACCTGGGCCGCGCCCGCGACCCGATCCAGCTGCCCACCGGGGCCGACCTGGAACGGGCCCTGAAGGACCCGGTCTACGACGCGTCCCCCTGGGACTCGACGTCGGGCAAGGGCTTCCGCAACAAGCTGGAGGGGTGGGGGAACGGCCGGGGCAGCGCCTCCTGGCAGAACCACAACCGGGTGCACCGCTGGGTCGGCGGGGCCATGGTCGGCGGCGCCTCGGTCAACGACCCGGTGTTCTGGATGCACCACGCCTTCGTCGACCTGGTGTGGTCGCGCTGGCAGCGGCGGCACCGCGAGCACCGCTACCTGCCGGCCAGGCCGCCCGGACCGGGCAGCGCGCAGTACCGGCGGGTCGTGGCGCGGCACGAGAGGCTGCCGCCGTGGGACGTGACACCGGACCAGCTGGAGGACCACGGGCGGATCTACCGCTACGCGTGAGCCGCCTTCCGGCTGATGCGAAGAGCCCCGGCGCTCAAGGTGCCGGGGCTCTTCGGGCGTGCACGACAGTGCGTGCGTGCACGGGGTGGTGCGTGCGATCAGTGGCCGTACCCGTGGCCACCCGAGTGCTTCTCGGGGTCGTCCTTGTTCTCGCACTCGTTGCCGAACGCCGGGTTGAGCAGACCGATGATGTTGACGGTGTTGCCGCACAGGTTGACCGGGATGTGGACCGGCACCTGGACGACGTTGCCCGAGAGGACGCCCGGCGACCCGACGGCCTTGCCCTGGGCACCCGCGTCGGCCACGGCCAGACCGGCCCCGCTGAGTACCACGGCGCCCGTGCCGAGCGCGACACCGGCTGCCTTCGCGATGCGAGACATCACGTTCTCCTTCTGACTCGGTGAGCCCGGCGGCAGGTGGCGCCGCCGTGCTTCCCGTTCAACGCGCCCGTACACGGGTGGTCACGGCGATCATGGCCGGATCACCCGTCCTGGACGGTCACGCTCCGCCATGAGGAGGGCCGGAAGGGGGCGGGGGCGGGCGGCGGAGGCGGGGTTTGGGGTGTGGGGGTGCGGGGTGCGGGG
>NZ_WWIC01000161.1:0-9617 GCF_009872555.1 Streptomyces sp. SID5643 | reverse complement strand
CCGTAGCGTTCGGGCAGGTCCCGCCAGGCCGCCCCGGTGGACAACTTCCACAGGATCCCGTTGACCACCTGACGGCGATCCCGCACCGGACGGCCCATTCGCGGCGGGGCCAGCAACGGCTCGATCACCGCCCACGACTCATCGGTCAGCTCATGACGACGCACCACAAACCAACCAACGACCACAGCACTTTGCGGACACGACCTAGGCCTCCGGTGGGGTCCGGGTTCCGCCCCGCGCCCGATCCCCGGCGCGGCGCGGCCGCATAGCGTCCCCGCATGGACACGCACGACACGACAGGGACCCTCGAAGACGCCCTCGGACGTCTCCACGCCTCGGGGCCGGAGCGGCTGGGCCGGCTCACCCATCACGCCCCCATGGTCGTGGAGGCGCTCGCCGCGCACGGCCGGGCGGACACCGTGCACCGGTGGCTGGACCTGTACCGGCACAAACTGGAGGATCTGCCCCGGCCCGTCGCTCCCGTGACCGACGCCGACTGGCGGGAGGCGCTGGGCGACCCGCGCCGGGCCGCCGACTGGATCGGGTACTTCGGCCGGGCGCTCGCCGAGCGGCCGTGGCGGGACGTCCTCGCCATGTGGTGGCTCCGGCTGCTGCCCGGGATGTACGGCGGCTCCACGCATCCCGTCATCCGCGTCGGGCATGCCGTACGGGCCCTGGAAGCCCGCAGGAACGCGCCGCGGCTCGCCGAACTCGCGCACGGGCTGGGCTACTGGGCCGCCCGGCACCGGCCCGTCTCCGGCATCGCGGCCCTGCCCGCGGCGCCGGGTGCCGCGCGGTCCCTGGACGCCGTGCCGCCCCTCACCGACCCCCGGGGCGGCTTCCCCGACCGACTGGCAGCAGTACGGCGGTTGCCGCTGTGGGCGGACGACGTGACCGACCCGGACACAGCCCGGGAGCGCCTCACCGAACTGGTCCGGGCCGCGACCCACCGCTACGCCACCCACGGCCACGGCGAGGCGACCATGCTGGTGCACGCGGCGACCGCCCCGAACGCCGTCCTGCGCACCCTCGGCTCCCTGCCCCGCGCGCTGTGGGCGCCGAGCCTGCACGCGGCGTGGACCGCGTCCGCGGCCGTCACCGCCATGTACGCCACCGCGGAGCCCGTCGCGGACGCCCCCGCACCCCGGTGCACGGCCCAGGAGGTGCTGGAACGAGCCCTCGCACACGGCGACGAGCACGTCGTGAAGCTCACCGACACCGCTCTCGACGTCGGCGACGAGCGGGCCCTTGCCGCTGCCCTGCGGGCGGTGGAACTGAGCGATCCGCTCGTTCCGAACTGACGCCCGATGCCCGGCAGTCGGAGGAGGTCCGGGACGAGGGCCCCCGCGAAGGGTCTATCGTGTCCGCATGTCCGTCCCCGAACTGATTCGCATCGTCTCCCGCGACTCCCCCATGGCGCTCGCCCAGGTGGAGCGCGTCCGGGCGGAGTTGGCCGCCGCCCATCCCGGAGTGCGCACCGAGGTCGTGCCGGTGAAGACCACCGGCGACAAGTGGATGGGCGATCTGTCCAAGGTCGAGGGCAAGGGCGCGTTCACCAAGGAGGTCGACGCGGCGCTGCTGGCCGGTGAGGCCGACCTCGCCGTGCACTGCGTGAAGGACGTGCCCGCCGACCGGCCCCTCCCGGCGGGCACGGTGTTCGCCGCGTTCCTCAAGCGGGACGACATCCGCGATGCCCTGATCCACCCTGGCGGGCTCACCCTGGACGAGCTGCCGGCCGGGACGCGGATCGGCACCTCCTCGGTGCGCCGCGTCGCACAACTGGCCGCCACGCACCCCCACCTGGAGTGTGTGCCGTTCCGCGGCAACGCCAACAAGCGTCTGGCCAAGCTGGCCGCCGGCGAGGCGGACGCCCTGCTGCTCGCGGTCTCCGGCCTGGAGCGCATCGGCCGCGAGGACGTCATCAGCGAGATCCTCTCCACCGAGACGATGATGCCGCCCATCGGTGCGGGCGTGCTGGCGCTGCAGTGCCGTGAGGGAGACGCCGCGCTGATCGACGCGGTGAGCGGCCTGGGTGACCCGGACACCTACCGGGAGACCATCGCCGAGCGCATGTTCCTGCATGTGCTCCAGGGGCACTGCAACAGCCCCATCGCCGGGTTCGCGCGGGTGGACCGCAGTGGCGAACTGTCCCTGCGGGCCTGCGTGTTCACCCCGGACGGCAAGACCCGGCTCAACGCCCACGAGTGGGCGGGCCGGCTCGACCCCGCCACACTCGGCACCTCGGTCGCCGTGGCCCTGCTGCGCCAGGGCGCCCGCGAGATCATCGACGGCATCCCGCACTGATCCGCGCCACGCCCTGACACGGGATCAGGCTGTGCCTTCCTCTGCCTGGTCCCGCAGGAAGACGCTCACCTGGTGCGCCAGGCTGTCCCGCACCGGACCCTGCTGGGCCCCCGCAGGGCCCTCGTGCGCCCCGATGCCGCCCGCCCAGAGCCGGCGGCCGGTCCACTCCTCCTCGACGCGCAACTGCACCTGGACGTCCACGAGGCCCAGGGACGCCTCGGCACCGGCCGCGTACAGCACGGCGGTGGCGCGGCGCAGCGGGTAGACGTCGAAGCCCTCGATGAACTGCGAGTTGCGCCAGTCGATGAAGGCGCTCTCCCCGTCGGGGCCGAGCCTGACGTCGATCTGGCCGTCCTCGAGATGGACGCCGAGATGGCGGCTACCGCGGTTCTCGACCGTCACCCGGAGGCAGAAGTAGGTCAGGCCGTCGGCGGCGTCGTCCCGGCCGCGGGGCGGCTCGGCCAGTTCCAGACGGTGGACGCGGACGCGCAGACCGGCATGCTCGTCGTACTCCTGCCAGTCCCCGACCACGTTCGGCTCGTACACGCTGCACCTCTCGACCTCTGGAAGCTGCTTCCTATCTGTGGTCTCAGCGCACTGTCAAATGAGCAGAATGCGCTGTGGCCAGGCAGTTCATCCTTTTTGATCGGTGATCAAGCCGTGCCCAGCAGTTATCCGGAAACGTGCGGAGAAAGCGCTTGCCCGGGCGTGCCGCACATCACTTCCACGAGTGAAGATCAACGGGTCGGCCGCCCGGTCGGCGACAGACGTGTAGAGCTCGGTGCGCCCGTGGCGCAGCTTCTGTCCTTCGACCGCACCCATCGCGCCGACGCGGGCCGGCAGCAGCCGCCAACCGGCCCGGGGCGGCGGGGGTTTCACAGCAGGTCGATGCCGTGGCCGCGGGCGGGGTCGGCCGGCACGGCGTGCGGTGCGGCGGGTGCTCGGGACCTCGCGGAAAGCTCCTGTCTGACCGTCGGGACCGCTGCCGGCCAAGTCCCGGAAGACGTCGTCCGGCGTCAGCGGCGCGTCCCGGTCCGCGCCCGCGGCGCTGCGCCGGGCGCGCGTCCCGCCGTGAGCTCGGCCGGGGTACCGAGGGCCCGGATCCGGCCGCGGCGCATCAGGGCGCCCCGGTCGCGGTACCGGTCGGCCTCGTCCATGGAGTGGGAGTACATGCCGGTCGGCGGCGTCGGGCGAGATCGACGACGGCCAGGGCATGGTCGCCCCGTTCGGCCCGAGCCGAGGTCGAGGGAGCTCAGGAGAGGCCGAGGACGCTCGGGAACGGCGGCCGATCCGATCGGTGGCGACCTGGGAGCGCCCGCAGCACTCGATTGCCGTATTGTCTTAATTGTTTCGCTATGCCCCTGCCCGGGGATGGGCAGGGAAGTGCTTCGGACAGGAGGCACGTGCGTGGGAGCCGGCAGGCCGGGCCCCCGGTGCTCTCCGTGAGGCCCGAGTCCGCTCCTCCCACGGTGTCTGTCCATTCAGCACCTGCTCAGGGAGGTGCGCACCATGCGTATCGCCGGCAGCACCCGAACGCACCCCCACGACGACGCGCCCGACACCGCCGCGGCGTTCGCGCGGCTCGTGCGGCTGCCCGACGGGCCCGAGCGCAAAGCCCTGCGCGACGAGCTGGTCGAGGCCTGGCTCCCCATGGCCGAGCGGATCGCCGTCCGCTTCCGGGGCCGTGGCGAGGCCCTGGAGGATCTCTACCAGGTCGCGGCCCTCGGCCTCGTGAAGGCGGTCGACCACTACGATCCGGCCCGCGGCAACGCCTTCGAGGCGTACGCGGTGCCGACGGTCACCGGCGAGATCAAGCGCCACTTCCGTGACCACATGTGGACACTGCACGTCCCCCGCCGGGTCCAGGACCTGCGAAACCGGGTGCGGCACGCCGCGAAGGAGCTGTCGCAGACCACCCCGGGCCGCTCCCCCACGGTCGCCGAGATCGCCGAGTACGCCCAGCTCACCGAGGGCGAGGTGCGCACCGGCATGGAGGCCCTGGAGTGCTTCTCCGCGCTGTCGCTGGAGGCGGAGATGCCCGGGACGGACGGCTACGCCCTCGGGGACGCGATCGGCGGGCCCGACCCGGCCTTCGACACCGTCGTGGACCGGGTGGCCGTCAGGCCGTGCCTGGAGGCGCTGCCCGAACGCGAGCGGATCATCCTCTACCTGCGGTTCTTCAAGGGCATGACGCAGAGCCGGATCGCCGAGCAGCTCGGCATCTCGCAGATGCACGTCTCGCGGCTGCTCAGCAGCTGCTTCGCCCATCTGCGTGAGGAACTGCTGACGGAGGCCCGCTGAATCCGGTGCCGCCGGGGTCACGCCTCCGGCGGCGACCCGGGGATCTGCGTCGGTCCGGCCCGGTCGAGGGCGTCCTCCAGGGCGGCCCGGATCCCCTCGGGCATCACGCCGGTGCGCCCCCAGACAAGGATCAGTTCCGCGACGTTGCGCAGCTTGATGTTGGTGTGCTGGGAGACCTCCTTCAGCACGGCCCACCCCTGGTCGGGGGAGATCCGGCCGAGTGCGACGACCATCCCGATCGCCTGGTCCACGACGGCGTGGGAGACGACCGCCTCCTTCAGCTGCTGGACCTCTTCCTGCAGCGCGAAGATCCGCTCCGAGCCCCCGTCCGTGGGCATGGTCACCTCCGGGTCCGGTGCGCCGCTGCGCCGGAGGTCTCACAGGGTGCTTGAGTACCTTGACGCAGTGTCCGACCCCTCCATCGTCGTCACTCGGGCCGCCCGGTGCCACCGGGGCGGACCAGGCCGGACGCCGTTTCGGCGCCCCCGCCGGGGTACTCGGCAGGCGCCCACAGCGGTTCCGGTTGGACACTGGTGTCAATCCTCCGGTGGCTGCCAGGCCGACGAGATCAGGACGCGACTGCCATGAACCACGACATGCCCACCTCCTCCGGCACCAAGGACGTCGTATCATCACACTCCGTGTTCGGCGCGCCCTGTTGGGTGAGCCTGACCAGCCGGGACGTCAAGGCGACCGAGGAGTTCTACGGGGCCGTACTGGGCTGGCAGTGGCGGCCGGCCAAGCTCGGCGACCGGTTCCGGATCGCACTCGCGGACGGCTCGCCGGTGGCCGGGATCGCGGGGGTCGCCGCCATGTGGCAGATGGCGGTGGCGTGGACGCCGTACTTCGCGGTGCGCAGTGCGGACGACGCAGCCGCGCGGGTCCAGGAGCGCATGGGCACGGTCGCCGTCGGGCCGATCTCCCTGCCGCCGGGCCGGGCCGCACTGCTGGCCGACCGCGACGGGGCGACCTTCGGCATCTGGGAGGGCGACCTCTTCACCGACTGGGAGACCTGGCGCAACGCCCAGCCGGCCTTCATCACGCTCCACACCCGTGACGCGTTCGACGCGGCGATCTTCTACGGCGAGGTCCTCGACTGGGCGACGCAGCGCCCCGGCTGCTGCGAGGTCCACTACGAGGGCGGCGAGGTCGTGCTGCGCAGCCGAGGGGACGTGGTGGCCCGCATCGAGTCCGGTGCCCTGGAGGCGGCCCCCGACCCCGCGATCCGGCCGCACTGGCAGGTTCACTTCTCCGTCGACGACGTGGAGGCCTGCGCCCGCGCCGCGGAACTGCACGGGGGCAGCGTGCTGTCCAAGGGCAGTGACGAGGCGGTGCTGCGGGACCACGACGGCGCGCAGTTCACGGTGACCGCGCGCCGCGGCCGCTGACCCGCATCACTCCTTCCCGCGCGCCGCCCGTGAGGGCCGGGACAGCAGGACCAGGCTGCGGGCCCCGACGGTCAGGCCCGTGCCCGCCTTGTGCTCCGCCTCGTCGGGCGTGCCCTCCGGGTCGGCCGTGTCGATGAGGGCCGTCCACCGTTCGCCGTAGGAGGCCTCCGGCAGGCGGAAGTCGACCGGCTCCCAGTGGCTGTTGAGCAGCAGCAGGAACGAGTCGTCGACGACCGGGCGGCCCCACGGGTCGGGTTCGGCGATGGCGTCGCCGTTGAGGAACACGCCGACGGAGTGCGCGTCGCCGCGCTGCCAGTCGTCGTCGGTCATCTCGCCGGCGTCCGGCGCCAGCCACACCAGGTCGGGCAGCGGCTGGTCCGCCCGGGTCAGGGTCTCGCCGAGGAAGAAGCGGCGCCGGCGCAGCACGGGGTGCCCGGTGCGCAGCCGGATGAGGTACCGGGTGAACTCCAGCAGGTCGTGCTGTTCCTCGGTGAGCCGCCAGTCGATCCAGGAGGTCTCGTTGTCCTGGCAGTAGGCGTTGTTGTTGCCGCCCTGGGTGCGCCCGAGTTCGTCGCCGTGGGAGAGCATCGGGATGCCCTGGGACAGCAGCAGCGTGGCGAGGAAGTTGCGCTGCTGGCGGGTGCGCAGCTCCAGCACCGCCGGATCGCGGGTCGCGCCCTCGGCGCCGCAGTTCCAGGAGCGGTTGCTGCTCTCGCCGTCCTGGTTGCCCTCACCGTTGTCCTCGTTGTGCTTGTCGTTGTACGAGACGAGGTCGCGGAGGGTGAAGCCGTCATGGGCGGTGACGAAGTTGACGCTGGCCCGGGGGCGGCGCCTGCTGTGCTGGTACAGGTCGGAGGAGCCCGTGAGCCGGGAGGCGAACTCGCCGAGCGTGTGGTCCTCGCCGCGCCAGAAGTCGCGGACCGCGTCGCGGTACATGCCGTTCCACTCCGACCACAGCGGCGGGAAGTTGCCCACCTGGTAGCCGCCCTCGCCGACGTCCCACGGCTCGGCGATGAGCTTGACGCGGCTGATCACCGGGTCCTGCTGGATGAGGTCGAAGAACGCCGACAGCCGGTCCACCTCGTGGAACTGCCGGGCGAGCGTGGCCGCGAGATCGAAGCGGAAGCCGTCGACGTGCATCTCGGTCACCCAGTAGCGCAGCGAGTCCATGATCAGCTGGAGGACGTAGGGGTGCCGCATCAGCAGGCTGTTGCCGGTGCCGGTGGTGTCGTAGTAGTGCCCCCAGTCGCCGTCGACCAGACGGTAGTACGAGGAGTTGTCGATCCCGCGGAAGGACAGGGTGGGGCCCATCTCGTTGCCCTCGGCAGTGTGGTTGTAGACCACGTCGAGGATCACTTCCAGTCCGGCCGCGTGCAGGGTCTTCACCATCTGCTTGAACTCGGCGACCTGCCCGCCGCGGGTGCCGTGGGCGGCGTAGCCGTTGTGCGGCGCGAAGAAGCCGATGGTGTTGTAGCCCCAGTAGTTGGCCAGGCCCCGGTCGTGCAGCACCCCGTCGTGGACGAACTGATGGACCGGCATGAGTTCCACGGCCGTGACACCGAGGGAGGTCAGGTGCTCGACGGCCGCGGGGTGCGCCAGCCCGGCGTAGGTGCCGCGCAGCTCCTCGGGCACCCCGGGGTGGGTGCGGGTCATGCCCTTGACGTGCGCCTCGTAGATCACCGTGTCGGCGTACGGCCGGCAGGGCCGGGCGTCGTCGCCCCAGTCGAA
This sequence comes from Streptomyces sp. SID5643, assembly GCF_009872555.1. Lineage (NCBI taxonomy): Bacteria > Bacillati > Actinomycetota > Actinomycetes > Kitasatosporales > Streptomycetaceae > Streptomyces > Streptomyces sp. SID5643. The sequence continues at coordinate 1,896 of NZ_WWIC01000161.1, read as the reverse complement.
GGCCGGGTCGGTCACCACGCCGAGCATGGTGTGCCCGGCGCTGTCGGCCGGGTCGGGGCCGTCCGGGTTGCGCTCGTAGAGCGAGGGGTGGTTGTCGATCTGCCCCTCCACCGCTCGGGCGTAGGGGTCGAGCAGCAGTTTCGCCGGATTGCAGCGGTGCCCCGCGGCCGGGGCCCACGGCCCGTGCACCCGGTAGCCGTAGCGCTGGCCGGGGCCGACGCCGGGGAGGTAGCCGTGCCAGACGAAGCCGTCGACCTCGTTCAGCGGCACCCGGGTGTGGGTGCCGTCGTCGTCGACGAGGACCAGCTCGACCCGCTCGGCGACCTCGCTGAAGAGCGCGAAGTTGGTGCCCTCCCCGTCGTAGGCCGCCCCCAGCGGGTAGGGGCGTCCGCTCCAGGCGGACACCCCTTTCCGCGTCTGCCGGCGCGTCACCGGGCGTCCTCCAGAACCTCGTCCGGAGTGACGACCGGGGCGGCCAGCTGAGTGACCGGGACCTCGCGGGGCACGTCGAGGCCCTCGCTCTCCCGCGGGGCGGGCGCGGTCGGGACCAGCGGGACGCGTTCACCGGCGCGGGCGCGCTGCGAGAACCAGATGACCTTGCTGCCGGTCTCGGTGGCGCAGCAGCCCCAGCCGTCGCTCATGGCCGCGAGGTGCTCCAGGCAGCCTCGCAGCTCCTGGTCCGGGCGCAGGGCGCGGTCGTTGTCCCCGATGGCGGTGATCAGGTGCTGCCCGTTCCACCACATCTCGATCGACGTGTTCTTGTCCGTGGCGTGTTCGTCGATGGCCTTGAGCAGCATCTCGGCACCGCCGCAGACGGGCTGGACCAGGTTGTCCAGGTCCCAGAACTTCAGGTGAGCGGCCAGAATGCGGCTGACCTGTCCCACCCGTTCCGGGCTGACTTCCACGTCGAGGTGGTAGTAGCAGGGCACTGCGGTCTTCATCGGTCGGCTCCTCACCGCGAAGCTCAGCTCCTTCTCGCTCCCGCGGTCCTGCGGGACGAGCCCCGAACACGGAACGTGAGCGCCTATCGCTTCTGAGTCACCCTCAGCCTGAGGGTGCTAGCCCGTTCGTGCAACACGAGCGCACGGTTGAGGCGGGGGACTACACATGTGAGCAGGCCGAAGTCTGCTCGAACGGCCCAGCGGAACCCCCACTGGTTGAAGCTCCAACAAGACGCTCTGTCGCCTCACGTGCACCATGTGTGAAGAACTCGATCGCCGTTACGGGTCCGTGCCGCTGTGCGCACGGCCGCCGTCCGACCGTCGGGAGACCGTGCCCCTCGAGCCCCGAAAGGTGATCGGCGCCATGCTGCTACCCGCCAAAGCCGAAGTCGCCCGGCAGTTGCGGCGTTACCGGGCCTGGGAACGCGTGATGCTCGCGGCACCGAACGACCGCACGGTGCGGACCACCTTCGAGGACTCCGGCTACACGCTCTGCGTGCTGATGGGCAAGCGCTGCGCGCGGGAGGCCGCCGACGCGGCCGAACGCTACCTGCGCACCAACCACGTCACGTATCTGCAGGAACAGCAGATCACCTGCCTCCAGGAGCAGCACATCACCTGTGCGCAGGAACCGGCCGAACGGCCCCGCCCGGCCGCGGCGGTCAGACGAAGACCGCCGGCGGCCGAGCGCAGATCCCCCGCTGCCGGGCGGAGATCCGCAGCGGGAAGGTGACGCCCTTCCCGCAGTCCAGTCCCTGTACCGGGCCCCCGCGGCCCGGCTTTCGAGCACGGTGGAGGTGAGGACCATGACGAGGACCCGGGCCATCGGCCGTATCCCGGTGAGGGACGTCCGCCCGGCCGTGGAGGGCGGCAACCGGCCGGCGAAGGCGGTCGTGGGTGAGACGTTCGAAGTCACCGCCACCGTGTTCCGGGAGGGGCACGACGCGGTGGCGGC
>NZ_WWIC01000019.1:0-3931 GCF_009872555.1 Streptomyces sp. SID5643 | reverse complement strand
CTGAACCCGGCGTTCGGCAACGAGTGCGAGAACGACTGACGCGCTGACGCGCGCGCAGCATCGGCTGCGACCTGGCCGGCCCCGGGACAACACCGTTCGTTCCGGGGCCGGCTTTCCCACTTCTACCAGCAGGAGGACAACGAGATTGCGACAGACCCTGAGCAGGGGAATGGTCGCGGCAGCGGCTGCGACAGGCATCCTGTCCCTGTGCGGCGGCGCCGCTCTCGCCGACTCGTCCGCCGACGGAGTCACCAAGGGCTCGCCGGGCGCCGTGTCCGGCAACACCGTCCAGGCGCCGGTCGACGTACCGGTGAACGCCTGCGGGAACACCGTCGACGTCGTCGCCGCGCTCAACCCGGCCTTCGGCAACTCCTGTGCCAACGGGGCGGACACCCACGGTGGTCAGGGCGACCGCGGCCACGGGCGTGACCGCCACGAGGCGTCCGGGCACGGCGGCGGCAACGACGCGTTCCACGGACACGGCGAGGACCGGTCCCACGGAAACGGTGAGGCCTGGCCCCGCGGTGACGGCGCGGCCTGGCCCCGCGGTGACGGTGAGGACCGGTCCCACGGTGACGGCGGGGACCGGTCCCACGGCGACGGTGGCTACGGGGACGACGACGGTGGCTACGGCTACGGCGACACCCCTCCGACGAAGCCTCCGCAGACGCCCCCGACCCAACCCCCGCACACGCCCCCGACGAAACCCCCGAACACCCCGCCGCCGACCGAGCCCCCGCACACACCTCCACCGGGTGGCCAGGAGTCAACCCCTCCGGGTACGCCCCCGGGTGGCCACCACAGCCCGCCGCCCCCCGGCGGTCAGGAGCAGCCGCCCAGTCTCCCCGAGACCGGCGCCGAGGCCCTGTTCGGGGCCGCGGCCGGCAGTGCCGCGCTCATCGTGAGCGGCGTCGTGCTGTACCGGCGGGGCCGGGCGGCGTCCCACCGCTGACACAGCGGGTGCCGGACGCGAGCGCCCGGCACCCGTGCAACCGGTGGGATCAGCACTGGTCCGGGAAGAAGAAGCCGAGCAGCGGGATGCCCAGCAGGGTCAGTCCCAGGCTGTCGTGCTCGTTGCACTCCCGGGAGGTGGACTGGTCGCCGGCCTCGGAGAGGAGGTCCGCGTCCGAGGCGGCCGCGGTGCCGCCGAGGACGGCGACGCTCAGGGCCAGGCTGGAAAGCACCGTGGCGGTGCGCTTCATGTGAGTCATGGGAATAAAATAGGCATTTCACAACAGAAACCGCGTACTTCTGCCGGGCCAGCCGGGTGAACCGCCCCACTCGAAAGCCTCAGCGCCGGTGGCGCGCATTCCTCTCATATGACTGAGTGTCAGTAAGTGGAGGAGAACGCGAGAGGGGCGGCCCATGGCCACACAGCAGCGACGCGCACGGTCCCGGCGGCTGGTGATCGTCGCGGCGGCGGTCGCCGCGGCGGCGGCGCTGACGTCCGGTCACACGGTCGCCGCGGGCGCCGGACCGGCGCGGTACGCCGAGCCGCCCGCACCGGCCACCGCCGCCACACCGGCAGTCCCCGCCGCCACACCGGCGGCGCCTGCCGCCCCGGCCGCATCGCCCGCCGCCCCGGCCGCATCGCCCGCACCCTCGGCTTCCCCGGGCCCGACCGCTTCCCCCGCTCCTGCCGCGCACGTCCCGGCCTTCGGCGCCTACCTCGACTACGGGCCCCGTGGTGTGGCCCGGATGGCCCAGCTCAGCACCTGGCTCGGCGGTGCCGAACTGCGCGTCGGGCACACCTACCTGCCGGGCGACCGCTGGAGCAACATCGAGGGGCTCCCCGGCTTCCTCGACGTGTGGGCGAACTGGCGTCGCGAGCGGGCCGACCGGCTGCTCGTCCTCAACGTGCCCATGATGGAGCGCAACGAGGAGGGGGTGCCGGACCAGGAGGTGCGCCGGCTCCTGCGCCAGGGCGCCGAAGGCCGGTTCGACCACCACTTCCGCCGGCTCGCCGAGCGGCTGGTCGAGCTGGGGGTGCCCGACACGGTCCTGGTGCTCGGCTGGGAGATGAACGGCATCACCTACACCCACCGCTGCGGGCCGGACCCGGAGGCCTGGAAGCAGTACTGGAACCGGATCGTCACCACCATGCGCTCGGTGCCGGGCCAGAAGTTCCGGTTCGACTTCACCCCGAGCCGCGGCCGGGACGCCGTTCCCTGGACACAGTGCTACCCCGGGGACGAGACCGTCGACATCATCGGCATGGACGCCTACGACCAGCCGCGCGGCATGTCGTTCGACGAACAGGTGAAGGAACCCTACGGGCTCCAGCACCACGTGGAGTTCGCCAAGGCCCGCGGCAAGGCCATCTCGTTCCCGGAGTGGGGACTCTTCCGCAACGGTGACAACCCCGAGTACATGAAGCGCATGCTCGCGTGGATGGACGAGCACAAACCGCTGTACCAGACGCTCACGGACTACTGCCCGCACGGCGTCTGGCAGTGCGACGACAACCCCCGGGCCTCCCAGATCTACCGGTCCTTCCTCTTCGGCCGCGACGACCGGCCGGACCCGGCCCCCAGCACACCGGCTCCCAGCACACCGGCTCCCAGCACACCGGCTCCCACGACACCGGCCCCCACGACCCCTGCGCCGACGACACCGGCCCCCACCCCGGAGCGTCCGGCGAACTGCTCGCCGCTGAGCCTCGGCGACTGGGTCGAGTACTGGATCGGCGGCAAACTGTGCCTGCGCCTCGACTGGTGGTCGCGCACGAGCTAGCCGGGACGTGCCCTCCTGCCGCCGGAGACCCGGTCAGGACCCGCCGCGTTCCCGCAGGCGCCGCAGCAGCTCCTTGCCCCGCCTCCGGACCGCCGCGTCGCACAGCGCCGCCGTCAGCAGCGGCGCCGTGCGACGCCGGGCCAGCAGCAGCCGCTGGTTCACCACCACCCGCGGACGCCAGTGGTGCTTGTAGGGCTCGTTGCCGCGCAGCAGACTCAGCGTCGTCGGCGTGCCGTCCTTGGTGTGGGTGGCGGTCGAGTCGAGCAGCATCGCCGCCACGTCCGCCTTGCGTGCGCGCAGCTCCGGATGGGCGCCGTACAGATAGCCGCCCGCGAGCCGGGGCGACAGCAGCGTCACGTCCACGGCCACGACCTCGTCGTCCAGCCGGAACTCGGTGACCACCGCGTTCCCGGTGCGCACCATCGGGCCGACCGACCGCACCAGATGCTCGCGGAACCGGGTCCGCAGGTGCTCCGACGTCACCTTCCGGCCCTGCCACTGCAACCGGTGCAGCTCCAGCAGCCGCAACAGGGCCGTCTCCACCTCCCCGGGGGGGACGACGTGGCGCTGGATGCCGAGCGCGTCCAGCCTGCGCAGCTTGGCGCGCAGCCGCTGCTGGGTCTTCGACGGCAGCCGGGCGATCAGCTCGCCCATCGGCGCGGCCGGCAGCTCCAGGCAGACCGAGTCGTCCACCCGGCCGCGGGGTCCGGCCCACCGCTCGTAGACCTGTTCGGCCGCGCCGCCCGGCCGCACCTCGCGCAGGTCGATCAGCGCGGCCCGGGCGGCGACCGCGAGCGCGCCGGTGAGCGCGGCCAGTGCCCCCTCGCCGTGCTCGTCGTCCAGCAGCACGTCCCCGTAGTCGGAGATCGCCCCGCCGAGCGGCACCAGCGCCGGCAGCGGGCGCCGTACGCGCATCAGCGGCGCCGCCGCGACGAGCGCACCGCTGTGCCGCACCAGCACCAGCCGCAGCCGGCCGCGCCCGCCGTACGACTGCCACCACGAGTGCAGCCAGGCGTGGCTCTGGAACGGGGTGGCGGACGCGCACCGCCGGTGCAGCCGCTCCCAGTCGGCGGCCAGGCCCGCGAAGTCCCGCTCGTCGGTGACCAGCTGGGCGGTGTAGGTCACAGCTGCCCGTGGGTGTCGGCGGCGACGGCCGGGCCGGGCACGGCGGCGGGGCGCCCGGCGCGCTCGGTGGCCC
>NZ_WWIC01000160.1:0-12805 GCF_009872555.1 Streptomyces sp. SID5643 | reverse complement strand
GTAGCCGTAGCCGCCGGGGCGGGCGCCCTGCGGGGCGGCGGGCGCGGCGGTGCCGCCTGCCGGGCCGCCCTGCTGGCTGCTGGAGGACGCGAGCGTACGGCTGCGCACCCGGTACAGGCCGGTGTCGAGGTCGTCCGCCTTCTCCAGGTGCACCTTGATCGGGCCCATGAAGGTGTAGCGCTGCTGCTTGGCGTAGTCGCGCACCATGCCGGCGAGCTCGTCGCCGAGCTGGCCGGAGTAGGGGCTGAGCCGCTCGAAGTCCGGTGTGCTCAGTTCGACGATGAAGTCGTTGGGCACGACCGTGCGGTCGCGGTTCCAGATGGTGGCGTTGTTGTCGCACTCACGCTGGAGTGCTCCGGCGATCTCCACGGGCTGGACCTCGGACTTGAACACCTTGGCGAAGGTGCCGTTGACCAGACCTTCGAGACGCTGCTCGAACTTCTTCAGGACTCCCATGGGGCACCTCCTCCGTCGCTGCCGTCCTGTGCACTGCCCTGCGGGCCGCTTGCCTGGTACTGCTTACTGATCGTATCCACGCGCCGCTCGATCGGCTGGTTCCCCCTGTCAGCACCGCCAACGGTGTCGACGCATGACGAAGTTCCCTGTGGAGCTCCCCTTCGAACTCCTCCGGTGGTACTGCTGCGCGTAACCGCCTCGTGTATGCCTGACAAGGATCGTAGAGGCGGCGGAAGACCAGTGTCCCGCACCTGACTGTGGACCCCGACCCCCTCGTGCGGAGACGGCCGGTACCGGTACGAGGTTGATACGTGAACAGGTACGCCTTGATACGTGGCAGGGACATCGAAGGTTCGGTGAGGTCCCTGCCTGCGGGGATAAGGGATGTGAACCCACCCCTTCCAGCGTGCTAATGTTCTGGGTGTCGGAAGGCGCCCGCCCCAAAGGGGCAGACGCCCAGGACACACCCAATGCGCGGGTGGCGGAATAGGCAGACGCGCTGGATTCAGGTTCCAGTGCCCGCAAGGGCGTGGGGGTTCAACTCCCCCCTCGCGCACCATGAGACACGGGTCTCTGCGGTGACGGAAGTCACCGCAGAGACCCGTTCCTCGTTTCCGGGGTCGTTGTGAAACATCACACAGCCCGGCCAGGTCCAACGGCAGGCCCCGCCCGTGAGCTAAGTCACGGGCGGGGCCTGTCTGCGTCGGCGAGGTCGGCGGCGGCGCCGCTCCTGGGGGTTCAGAAGGCGTAGCGCACGCGCAGCCAGGGCGCGTGGTGGTCGATCAGGGCGCGCAGGGTGTGCACGGCCTCCGCCTTGACCCCGTTGCGGTAGCGGATGTTCAGGGCGCCGTTCTCGGAGCGCTTGGCCTGCTGGAGTTCAGGCCGCCACAGTGCTTCCTCGGCTCGGGGATGCCAGCCGAGATTGACCTCGTGCAGCTCCTGGTTGTGGGTGAGCATGATCACTTCCGCGGCGGCCTGCTGTTTCACCCGCGGGGGCAGGACGTCGTCGAGGTGGATGAGCAGCTCGGCCCAGGCGTCCTGCCAGCCGGGGCGGACGACCACGGGCGAGAGGTTGAAGTGCACCTCGTACCCCGCGTCCAGGAAGTCCGCCGCGGCGTCGATGCGCTCGGCGACGGGCGAGGTGCGCACGTCGAGCAGCCGGGCGTCGTCCGGCGGCATCACCGAGAACCGGATGCGGGTGCGGCCGCGGGGGTCGAGGGCCAGCAGGCCGGGGTTGACGAACTTGGTGGCGAAGGACGCCTTGGCGGTGGGCCACTGCCGGAAGGCGTGCACGAGGTCCGCGGTGTTGTCGCAGATCAGTGCGTCCACCGAGCAGTCGCCGTTCTCGCCGATGTCGTACACCCACGCCTCGGGGTCGCACTGGTTCGGCTCGGGCTTGGGCCCCTGCCGTGCGATGTGCCTCGCGAGGTGGGCGACGATCCGGTCGATGTTGGTGAAGACGGTGATGGGGTTGGCGTATCCCTTGCGCCGGGGCACGTAGCAGTAGGCGCAGGCCATGGCGCAACCGTTGGACGGGCCGGGAGCGATCCAGTCCGCCGACCGGCCGTTGGGGCGGGTGGTGAGGGTCTTCTTCTCGCCCAGGACCAGCGTCTCCCCCTTGATGCGCACCCAGCGCTCGGCGTTGCCCTCGTTGCCGTGCAGCCCGGGGATACGCCAGTGGGAGTCGACCATGGTCACCCGCGCGTCGGGGAACCGGGCGCTGATCTGCCGCCCGCGCGGGGACGCCGCGGCCGCGGGCTCGGCGTAGATTTCCCGCACGGGCAGCAGCCGGCGGGCCGTGGCGGAGGTCCGGAAGGACGCGTCCGCGACGGAGGCGGCAGGGCCGGGGGTGGCGGGGCCGGGGGCGAGGGCGTCGAGCCCGAACAGGGTGCCGGAGTCGTCGTCCGGGGTGCCGGACGGGTGGTGCATGAGTGCTCCCGTACGGATGCGATGCGTGCGAGGTGCGGTCGAGGGGGGTGCCGCCCGGCACCTCGGAGAAGGCGGTAGGTGGGTTGTGCACTTGTGGCGACGGGTGGTGCCTTCGATGCCGGAGGGAGCCGGAGCGCCCGCGGCTCGGGGAGCCCCGCGCCGGGGGGTGATCGCGGAGCGCTCGACGTGATCGTCCCGGTGGCCGCCTCGGGTTCCGCCCGGCGCCGGTGGCCACCGTGTGCGGGCGGGCCTGGTCTCCAGTCTACGGGCGCTCCGCCTGATGGAGCCGGGACGGCAGACGGGCGAGGGGACCGTTGAGTCGTCGACGCGTTGTATATAAACCAGGGAGTTGGTTTCATTGCGTCGCCATCAGAGCCCTGCAGGGGAGCCACGGGTGACCAAACAGGACCGGGCCGTCCGGACCCGTCTCGCACTGATCCGGTCGGCGGCCGCGCAGTTCGAGGCCCATGGGTACGTCCGGGCCGGCCTGGCGCGGATCAGCGCGGGAGCCGGCGTCAGCTCCGGTGCGCTGCACTTCCACTTCGCCGACAAGGCCGCCGTCGCCGAGGCCGTGGAGGACGCCGCGGCCCGGGCCTTGCGCGAGGCGGCGGTCCGAGGTCACGGCGACGACGGCTGCGCCCTGCAGCGTCTCGTGGACGTCACGCACCGCGTCGCCCGGCTGCTGTGCGCCGACGTCGTGGTGCGGGCGGGACTGCGGCTGAACGTGGAAGGGGCCGTCGGGCGGGTGCGGGACCTGCGCCGGGAGTGGCGGGAGTGCGTGCAGGGGCTCCTGGACGAGGCGGAGCGCAGGGGCGAACTCGCCGCCGGTGTGACGCCGCAGCGCACCAGCGCCGTCGTCCTCGCCGCCACGACCGGTATCGAGGTGCTGGCGCGCGAGGACCACGAGTGGCTCGCCCGGCCTTCGCTGACCGACCTGTGGCGGCTGCTGCTGCCGTGCCTGGCGGCGCCACGGCTGGCCGGGGCGGTGGATCCGGCGGGGAGCGAACCGGCGGGCGACCCAGTGCGGGGCCAACCGGTGGGGAGTGATCCGTCGGGGCGTGGGCCGGTCGTCCGGGACGGACAGGCGGAGGCGGGCAGGGCGGGGCTCGCGCTGCGGTAGTCATCCACCTTTGGCCGACAGCGGGTGAAGCTGTGGCCGAAACAAACCGGATGCCAAGTTTTTTCCGGCCCCGGATCGCACGATGGTCCCCCAGCCTCTGGACCAAGGAGCGATGAGTCATGGCACAGCAGGCCTGCCCCTTCCTGTCGATCGACCCGTCAGGTCAGGATCTCTACGGTGAAATATCCCGCATCCGTGCCCAGGGCCCGGCCGTGGAGGTCGAACTCCCCGGCGGCGTACGGGCGTGGTGGATCACCGGCCTGGAGCTCAACAAGCGGCTCCTGGCCGGACCCGAGACGAGCAAGGACGCCTTCCAGCACTGGCCGGCCTGGATCAACGGGGACATCTCCCGCACCTGGCCGCTCGCCATCTGGGTCTCGGTGCGCAACATGGTCACCGCCTACGGCTCCGACCACACCCGGCTGCGCAAGCCGATGGCCGCCGCCTTCACCAAGCGCCGCGTCGACGCGCTGCTGCCGCGTGTCCAGGACATCGTCGACCGGGCGCTGGACGCCCTGGAGCGGATCCCGGAGGGTGAAGTCGTCGATCTGCGGGCGGGGTTCGCGGCGCCCGTCCCGCACGAGGTGGTGTGCGAGCTCTTCGGTGTGCCACCCGGCCAGGACGGCCCCCGCGCGGCCCTCTACCGCATCATCAGCCGCTTCTTCGACACGGCGATCTCCCTGGAGGACGCCCAGGCCAACGCCGTCGACCTCTACGGCACGCTGACCGCGTTCCTCCAGCACAAGCGTGAGCACCCGGCCGACGACCTGACGACGGCGCTCATCGCCGCGCGCGACGAAGGCAGCCTCAGCGAACAGGAGTTGATGGACAACCTCATCCTGTTGCTCACCGCGGGCTTCGAGACGACCGTCAACCTCATCGACAACACCGTGCACAGCCTGCTCGCCCACCCCGGCCAGCTCGACCTCGTCCGCACCGGGCAGGCCAGTTGGGAGGACGCCCTGGAGGAGTCGCTGCGCTTCGAGGCGCCGGGCGCCATGTCGGGCCTGCGCTACGCCGTCGAGGACATCGAGATCGAGCCGGGCCTGACCATCCCCAGGGGCGACCCGCTCGTGGTCTCCTTCGCCGGTGCCGGGCGCGATCCCGAGCGGCACGGGCCGGACGCCGAACGGTTCGACATCACGCGCACAACCAGCCGCGACCACCTGTCCTTCGGCCACGGCGTGCACCACTGCCTGGGAAGGCCGCTCGCGATGGCGGAGGCGACCGTGGCCCTGACGTCGCTGTTCGCACGCTTCCCGCGGCTGGCACTGGCCGATCCGGCGCATCCGCCGAAGCGGCTGCGGTCCATCATCTCCACCGGCCACGAGGAACTGCCGGTGCTGCTCCACGGCCGGGACCCGGGCGCGCGCTCGCGGGAGGCGTAGCAGGAGGAGGTCAGGGGACTTTCCGGCCGTCGAGGAACGCGCGGTACCAGGGCGCCGCGCGGCTGAACACGGCCGCGAACCCCTCACCGGGCGAGCAGCCGAGGGCCTTCCAGAACGCGTCGTCCACGAACCAGTGGTCCACGGTGAGCATGCCGAGGTGATGGAGGGCGAGCGGTGACCCGGCGGCCCGGTCGAGGGCGGTGGCGACGTCCACGGCCGCACCGCCCCCGGGCTCCCCCAGCTCCCGTGACACGGCGGCCAGCAGGTCCGTGACCGCCACCGGCTCGGGGTGGCTGACGTGGTGCACACCGCCGCCGGGTGCGGGGGAGAGCGCGGCGGCCACCACCGCACGGCCCAGGGTGTCGACGTCGATCATCGACTGGAGCGCCTCGCAGCCGGTCAGGGTGGCCGACAGTTCCCTCATCAGCCACACCAGTCCCGGGATCACCCAGCGATCGCCCTCGCCGTACACGAGGTGCGGGCGCAGCACCAGGCCGCCCGCGTCCAGGACGTACTGTTCGGCGGCGGCCCGGGTGCGGCTGGTGGGTGACGCCGGCGCTATCGGCGCCTGGCCGGGGCGCACGCCAGGGAAGGGGCCCCGGCCGTGGACGGCGGCCGTGCTGACGTACACGATCCGGCGCACTCCGGCGCGCACGGCCTCCTCGACCAGGGCGCGGGTGCCGTGGTCGTTGACCGCCTGGACGGTCTCGGGGTCGCCGTCGACCTTCGTGGCGCAGTGCACCAGGACGTCGGTGTCGGCGCAGACCCCGCGCAGGGAGGGCGGGGCGCAGAGGTCGCCGTGGACGTACTCGGGGCCGTGCGGCGCGTGCCGGGACAACAGGCGTACGTGGACATCGGGTTGCCGTTGCGCCGTGGCGGCGACCCTGCTGCCGACGAAGCCGCTCGCGCCCGTGATCAGAACCTTGACCGTCACGAGCGGGACCGTACCCGCGCCGGCCGGGCGGAGGTCAGGCTCGCGGTGAAGACGGACGCGCCGTCCTGCCGCCCCGAAACCCGTACGGTCACCTCCCCGGGGCGGTCGTCGAAGACCTCGGTCTCGATCCGGCACGGGCTGTGCAGCTCTGCGTACTGGGCGAACTCGGCCGTCAGCGTGCTCGGCAGGAAGGGGTGCAGGCCGGACGCGGCGCCGGCGGCCTGACGGGCCGCCTCGAACAGGACCATGCCGGGCACGTGGTCGTTGGGCCGGGGGAAGAGCACCGGGTGGCCGGTGTCGACGCGCAGGATCCAGACGCCGGGGCGGTCGGCGGGGGCGAGGACGACGTCCTCGGCGCGGGAACGTCCCGCGGCCTGCGGCGCTATGCCCGCCAGGAGGGGGACCGGTGTGTTCCAGGCGTTCAACCGGCCCGCCCGCAGGCGGCGGTAGGCGCGTGGTGGGGTGCAGCCGGTGCTTCCGGTGCCGCGGGCGACGAACCGTCCGGCGCGGCGGAACTCCATCGTCGTCCGCATGCTGCGCAGTCCGCGGCCGCGGCGGCGGATCTCCGAGCAGACGACGTCGATCTCGACCGGCTCGGCGGCGTCCGCCAGCAGCAGCGCGGCCGGGTCGACGTCGACCGTCAGGTCCCACATGACGAAGTGGGTGTCGGCCGGAGCGCCGAACTCGGCGTGCGCCAGCACCATCGACGCCTGCCGCAACGTTTCGCCCACGATCATCGGGTCTTGGTGCCGGTCGTCGAGCGGGCCGAAGAAGGGGTGGGCGGCCGGCCAGTGTGCGGTGAACCGGAAGCGGGTGTCGGAGATTCGGGTCCACCGGGCGGGGAAGACGTCCGTCTCGGTGGTGCGGTGGGCGAGTGCTGCGGTGACGGCAGTGACGGCAGTGACGGCAGTGACGGCGGTGGTGGGCTGGTGGGGGGTGGAGGGGTGGTCGGTGACGGGAGAGGGTGCTGCGGGTGTCTCGGGGGTGGTCGTCGAGGGTGTGGGTGTCTCGGGGGCGGTCGGCGATGGTGTGGGCTTATCGGAGGCGGTTGCCGAGGTCGCGGGTTCTGCGGAGGCGGTCGGCGGAGGTGCGGGTTCCGCGGAGACGGCCGCAGAGGTCGCCGGTTCCTCGTAGGCGGTCGGCGAAGGTGCGGGTTCCACGGTGGCGGAACCCGGGGGTGCCGGCTGCCGGGGGACGGCAGGGTGTGGCGGGTTCTCGACGGTCGTAGCGGTTCCGTTTGCCGGACGGCCCCCACGTCCGGTCTGATCCTCCGTGAGTGCGCTCAAAGGCCCTGTCTGCGGCATGAGAACCCCCAGGATCGGCTGCCTGGCCGAGATCGACGCGTGACTAAGATACGGACGAGCCGGTTTTTTTCAAAGGGTGAGCCAAGCCGCTGGGACAGGCCCTCGCGCCCTCGCCACACAGCGACTTCACAGGGATCGACCAAGCTCAGGAGGCACCCGATGGCGCGACAGGAGCGCGCGATCCGCACCCGGCGGACCATCCTGGAGGCGGCAGCGGCCGTCTTCGACGAACGCGGCTACACCTCGGCGACCATCGGCGAGATCCTGGACCGGGCAGGCGTCACCAAGGGCGCGCTGTACTTCCACTTCGGCTCCAAGGAGGAGCTGGCGGTGGGGGTGTTCGAGGAGCAGCTCGCGATCGCGCTTCCGCCGCAGTCCAGCAAGCTCCAGGAACTGGTCGACTCCGGTCTCGTGATGGCCCGCCGGCTGCGGTCCGAACCGCTGGTGCGGGCCAGCGTGGGGCTCGCCCTCGACCAGGGCGCCATGGATCTCGACCGCACCCCGGCCTTCCGGATGTGGATCGACCAGAACACGCAGTTGCTGACCGAGGCGAAGGCCCGCGGCGAGCTGTTGCAACACGTCGACGTGGCGGAGACGGCGGAACTGCTCGTCGGCAGCTTCTCCGGGGTGCAGCTGCTGTCCCAGCTGCGCTGCCAGCGGCAGGATCTGGAGCGCCGTGTCGTCGTGCTGTTCGAGCACTTCCTGCCCAGCATCACCGTGCCCGCGGTGCTGGCCCGGCTCGACATCTCGGTGGACCGGGCCGAGCGGTTGCTGGCGCAGGTGCGGACGGAGGAGGAGACGGCCGTGGCGGTGGAGGCCTCGGTGCCTTCAGCACCTTCAGTGCCGTCTGTGTCTTCGGGGGCGTAGGGCGTAGGGCGCCACCGCCGCGCGCGCTCGGCACGGGTTGTCCACAGCTGTGGAGTTGTCCACAGGGACTGACGCGTTTCGGCCGCCGGTTGTACGGTCGGCACGAGTTGATGTTCGTGCGCGTGCGGGGGAGGCGGTCGGGATGACCAGGGCTGGAGCTCAGGACGAGGGCGGGGCCACGGCGAGGGACGGGGCGCCACGCCGGCTGCCCACGGTGCGTGGCTTCGCCGAATGGCCGGCCGAGGGCTCGCCCAAGGACGAGGGCAAGGCCCTGCGCAAGCGGATCCCGCGCAGCGCGCACGCAGCGCTCGACCTGGACGCGTCCCGGCCCGACGCGGTGAGCGCCGTCGAGGAGTCCGGTCGCGGGCGGCTGCCCGAGCTGGCCCCGATCCGGGTCGGCCGCATGACCGCCACCCCGTTCGCGTTCCTGCGCGGCTCCGCGGGCCTCATGGCGTACGACCTGGCGCGCACGCCCATGACCGGGATCCGCGCCCAGATCTGCGGCGACGCCCACGCGGCCAATTTCGGTCTGTACGGCGACGCGCGCGGCGGCCTGGTCATCGACCTGAACGACTTCGACGAAACGGTGCCCGGCCCCTGGGAGTGGGACCTCAAGCGTCTCGTGACCTCCCTGGTGCTCGCGGGCCGGGTGGCGGGTGCCGACGAGGATCAGTGCCGCAAGGCGGCGTACGACGCGGCGGGTGCCTACCGCAGGACCATGCGACTTCTGGCCCGGCTCCCGGTGCTGGACGCGTGGAACGCCATCGCGGACGAGGAGCTCGTCTCCCACACGGACGCCCACGATCTGCTCGGCACGCTGGAGCGGGTCTCCGAGAAGGCCCGCCACAACACCAGCGGCCGCTTCGCGGCCAAGTCGACCGAGACCACCGAAGACGGCGGGCGCCGCTTCGTCGACGCCCCGCCGGTGCTGCGACGGGTCCCGGACGCCGAGGCCGCGGCGGTGGCGGCCTCCCTGGAGGAGTACGTCGGCACCCTCCAGGAGGACCGCCTGCCGCTCCTCGCCCGGTACGCGGTCCAGGACGTGGCGTTCCGGGTCGTCGGCACGGGCAGTGTCGGCACCCGGTCCTACGTCGTGCTGCTCCTCGACCACCGGGGCGAGCCGCTGGTGCTCCAGGTGAAGGAGGCGCGGGCGTCGGCGCTGGTCCCGCATCTGGTGAAGGCCGGTTTCGAGGCGCCGGAGGCCGGTCACGAAGGCCGGCGGGTCGTGATGGGCCAGAAGCGGATGCAGGTCGTGAGCGACAACCTGCTGGGCTGGACGACGGTCGACGGTTTCCCCTTCCAGGTCCGCCAGTTCCGCAACCGCAAGGGCAGCGTCGACCCGGCCGCGCTGGCCGCCGACCAGATGGACGACTACGGCCGTATGACCGGCGCGCTCCTGGCCCGCGCGCACGCCCACAGCGCCGATCCGCGCCTCATCGCCGGGTACTGCGGGAAGAACGAGGAGCTGGACGAGGCGATGGCTGGCTTCGCCGTGGCCTACGCGGACCGGACCGAGGCGGATCACGCGGAGCTGGTGGCCGGGGTGCGGGCGGGGAAGGTCGCGGCGGAGGTGGGGGTGTAGGGCCGGCGGGTTTCGGAGCGGGTGCGGGCTGCCGGTTCTGTGAGGTTGCGGGAGGCGGGGGCTGCGGGTGGGGGCTGCCGGTTCTGTGAGGTTTGCGGGTCGCGCGGGCTGCGGGTGCGGATCGCCGGTTGTGGATGACGGCCACGGCTGGGGCATCGGATGTGGCGCCGTCCGCCGGATTCGTCCGGCCGGGGCTGCCCGCCGGGGCGCGGGCGGGGCCGGGGCGTCACCTAGGCTGGTCGGGTGACGACCCCGGAAGCTGAGCAGGATGGTGGCGACGCCGCCCGGCCCGAGGCGCGGCTGGAGCGGGCCGTGCGGGCCGCCGAGCAGGCGTTGATCGAGTACGAGATCGCGGTGGAGACCTTCCGCGTCGAGGTCGAGAATTTCTCCCGGCTGCACGAACAGAAGCTCGGTCCGCTCTACGCCCGGCTCGAGGAGCTGGACGCCCGGATCCTGGAGGCCAGAGCCGCCCGCAGCGGCGACCCCGCGGACCGGCAGCGGGCGGAGGAGGCCAGAGCGCGGCTCGCCCCGATCCCCGGCGTCGAGGATCTGCTGCACGGCTGGATGGACGGCGGCGGTCTCTTCCCCGAGGCCTCCGCGATGCTCACCGACCAGCCGGTCCGGCCCCCGCAGCGGGTCCGCCCCAGCGAGGAGGCCCGCAAGCTCTACCGCGACCTCGCCCGCAAGGCCCACCCGGACCTGGCGCAGGAGGAGAAGGAACGCGCACGGCGCGAGGAGTTCATCACGCGGGTCAACGCCGCCTACGCCCGGGGTGACGAGGCCGAGCTGCGTGAACTCGCCGAGGAGTGGGCCAAGGGGCCCGAGCTGAAGCGGGGCCCGAGCCGCGCCGAGGAGCTCTACGCGCGCCTCGAATGGCTCGCCCAGCGCAAGGAGCTGCTCGGCCTGCTCGCCAGGGAGCTGGAGGACAGCGCCATCGGCCACATGCTCCAGCTGGCCCCGGACGACCCGGACCGGCTCCTGGACGAGATCGGGCAGGGGCTGCTCGCCCAGGTCACCGAGCGCGAGACGGAGCTGGCCGCGCTGCTCGACGAGGGAGAGGGCCAGGGGCAGGGGCAGGACGATGGCCAGGTCTGAGCCGTGCCCCGGCCGGGGTCCTGGCCGGTTCCGGTAGCGTCGGACGCATGAGTTTTGGAGCTGGTGTGCCCACGGTCGCGGTCGCGGACCTCAAGGACGGCGACTTCCTGCTGGACGTCCGGGAGGACGACGAGTGGAAGGCCGGCCACGCCGAAGGGGCGCTGCACATCCCCATCAGCGAGTTCGTCGCCCGCTACGGAGAGCTGACCGAGGCCGCCCCGCAGGACGGCCGGGTCCATGTGATCTGCCGCTCCGGGGGCCGGTCCGCCCAGGTCACGATGTACCTGGCCCAGCAGGGCGTCGACGCCGTGAACGTCGACGGCGGTATGCAGGTGTGGGAGGCGGCGGGCCGTCCGGTCGTGACGGACGACGGGCAGCAGGGGTTCGTCCTCTGAAGCGCCTGACCGACTGGACCCCCTGACCGACTGGACCCCCTGACCGACGGAACCGCTTGACCGCCCCTCGGCACGGGTGACGGCCGTGGGGCCGGACCGCACGGACCGCCTGGGCCGCTGGACCGCTTGGACCCGCCCGTTCGCGTCAGCCCAGGGGGTGGGTCGCCAGGAGGTCGCCCAGGGCCTCCTCGTGTGCGGAGGCCGGGCCGAGTGACAGTTCCAGGTGCTTGGCCCAGGCGTGGTAGCGGTGCAGGGGGTAGTCGACGTCGGCGCCGAAGCCGCCGTGCAGGTGCTGCGCGGTCTGCACGACCCGGCGTACGCCCTCCGCCGCCCAGATCTTGGCGACGGCCACGTCCCCGGCGGCGGGCAGCGGTCCCGGGGCCCCGGAGGAGATCCGCCACGCGGCCTGCCACAGCGTGGCCTCCATGGCACGCAGGTCGATGTAGCGGTCGGCGGCCTGCACGGCGACCGCCTGGAAGGTCGCGACGGGGAACCCGAACTGCTCCCGCTTGCTCGTGTAGTCCCCGGTCATCCGCAGCACGCGTTCCCCGAGGCCGAGGGCCAGCGCACACGTCCCGGTGGCCAGCAGGTCCCGCAGCCACTCCCACGCCCCGTCGGTTTCGATCACGTCCCGGGTGGCGAGCCGTGCCGACTCCAGCCGCAGTTCGCCGAGCCGCTCGCCGCTGGTGGAGAACTGCTCGGCGAGGCCGGTTCCCTCATGGCCGCGCGGCACCAGGGCGAGCACGGTCCGGCCGGTCCCGGTGTGCGCGGGGACGAGCGTGACGTCCGCGTCGTGGGCCCAGGGCACGGCCGTCTGGATCCCGTCGAACACCCAGGTGCCGCCCTCCTGCCGGGCGGTCACGGCCTGCTCGGCCGGGTCGTGGCCGGTACGGCCGTGCGCGGCGACGGTCAGCACGGTCTCGCCCCGGCCGGCCCGGGCGAGCAGGTCCGCCTTCGCCTCTTCGCCGCCGTAGGCCTGGACGGCCGCCGCTGCCGCGCTGCTCTCCAGCAGGGGCACCCGGGCCAGGACCCGCGCCGACTCCCGCAGCACCAGGCACAAGGCGATGGCGTCCAGGCCGGCCCCGCCGTACCGGGCGTCGAGCAGCAGGCTCAGCAGGTCCGCGTCGGCGAGGGTGGCCCACAGGGTCTGGTCGTACGTCTCGGCGACGGCGCCGGGGGTGAGGGCCGGGCTGGGCACGGCGTCGGGCGCGACCCCGGCGAACACGCCCCGCGCCGCCTCGGCCGCAGCCTGCTGCTCCTCGGTGAAGGTGAAGTCCACGGTGCCTGTCCTTCCGGCGTTCCCGGTGAGCTGACGGGGCGTCAAGATAGAACAGGTTCTAGAAGAAGGGAATGGGTGTACGGAAGGGCGCCGTAGGGTGTCACTCTCATGGACGACCGGCCGGGGCGCCCTGTGGATAACCTGCGGGGGTCCCCTGTGGACCAGGGGGACCGCGGTTTCGACCGGTCGCGTTCGCCGTACGGTCGGCCTCCGCGGTGTGGCGACGGCCACGGCGGGACCGGCGGACAGGGGCTGTGCCCGGGTGGGCGTCCTGAGTACCGTGCCCGTGCCGACGCCGCGCAGTGCCGCACGGGCGGTACGACGACGCCCACGCGGCCGGGCGGACGGAACGACGGACCGGGATCGTGGAACGGGGCGGAATGGACGCGTACGACGAGGGCTCGGACGCCCGGCACGGCCCGGCCGCGCCGGGCCGGCCGGCCCCGCCCGAGGAGC
>NZ_WWIC01000159.1:0-22519 GCF_009872555.1 Streptomyces sp. SID5643 | reverse complement strand
CTGCCCCCTGCCCCGGTCCGGCCCGGCCCCGCCGCGGGCTGCGGCCCGGCCCGGCCCTGCCCCGGGCCCCGGCCACGACACCCGTGCACAGACGGCGCCCGGACCCAGAAGACCATGCGGCCGGCCCTTCATGACCGACACCGGCGGACAGAAGTCGACCGAGGGCCAGGGCCATGCGGCCGACTTCGAGAACCGGCCCCTACGCCCAGCAGTCGGCCGGCCCTCCGGCCCCCACGGCCGGTTTCGAGAACTCGCACCCGTGCACAGAGGTACCTCCACCCGGGTTGGATCGTTGGGCTGTCCGGGCGTGCCGCCACCCCCGCGCCCCGGAGGTCAGTCCATGAGCACGCCGCCCCTCGCATCGGGCCCCGACGGCCCGCAGGCCCTGCGGCCCTTGCTCCACACCGTGCTCGACGCGCTGGACACCGGGGCCCGGGTCCGGGGCGGGCCGCTGCCCGCGGGCGGCCCGGAGCAGGTCGCGGCGCGGCTGCGGGACGCCGTGGGAGACGTCCTCCCCGACCGGGGCGACCCGCACGCCCTGCGCACCCTGGTCGACGCCTTCGCCCGGACCGCCGCCGACCCCGCCCACCCCCTGTGCGCCGCCCACCTCCACTGCCCCCCGCTCGCCGTGGCCACCGCGGCCGACCTCGCGGCCTCCGCCCTCAACCCCTCCCTGGACTCCTGGGACCAGGCCCCGGGAGCGTCGGAACTGGAGCGGCTCGTCACGGCGGCACTGGCCCGGCAGGCCTACGGAACCGGCACACCGGCAACCCCCGACTGCCTCATCACCACAGGCGGCACCGAAGCCAACCAGCTCGCCCTGCTCCTCGCCCGGGAACGCCACGGCGCGACCGTCCGGCTCGTCTGCGGGGCCAACGCCCACCACTCGCTGCCCCGCGCCGCCTGGCTGCTCGGCCTGCCGCAGCCCGTCGTCGTACCCACCCCGCACGGCACACTCGACCCCGACACGCTCGACCAGACCCTCACCGGCCTGGACGGGCCGCTGCTCGTCGCCGCCACGGCCGGCACCACCGACGCCGGGCTCATCGACCCGCTGCCCGAGATCGCCGCCCGCTGCGCGGCCCACAACGCCCGGCTGCACGTGGACGCCGCCTACGGCGCGGGCCTCCTCTTCAGCGATAGGCACCGCACCCGCCTCACCGGCCTGAACAGCGCCGACACCGTCACCCTCGACCTGCACAAACTCGGCTGGCAGCCGATCGCCGCCGGCCTCCTCGCCGTCCGGGACAGCCGCGACCTCACCGCCCTGCGGCAACGCGCCGACTACCTCAACGCCGACGACGACACCGAGGCCGGGCTGCCCGACCTGCTCGGCCGGTCCCTCAGAACCACCCGCCGCCCCGACATCCTGAAACTCGCCGTCACCCTCAAGACCCTCGGACGCCAAGGACTCGGCGCACTCGTCGACCAGGTCTGCGCCCACGCCCGCGAGTTCGCCACCCTCGTCGACGCACACCCCGGCTTCGAACTGCACGCCCCACCCGTCATCAGCACCGTGCTGTTCCGTCCCACCGGCGCCCCCGACACCACCGTCGCCGCCGTACGCCGCGCGCTGCTCACCGACGGCTCCGCCGTCCTCGGCCGGGCCCGCCTCGACGGCCGGCTCTGGCTCAAGGCCACCCTCCTCAACCCCGCCACCGGGCCCGACGACCTGGCCGCCCTGCTGCACCTCGCGGCAGCGAGCCGAGCCACCCTCGTGGAAGGACACACCCCCCGATGAACCCCGCCCCCACCCCCGAACCCGACGCCCCCCGCGACCTCGTCGGCATCGGCATCGGCCCCGCCAACCTCTCCCTCGCCGCCCTCGCCCACCCCCTCGGCGGCCTCGACACCGTCTTCTACGACCAGCGCCCCGCCTTCGGCTGGCACCCCGGCCTGCTCATCGAAGGCGCCACCATCCAGGTCCCCTTCCTCGCCGACCTGGTGTCCCTCACCGACCCCACCAGCCCCTGGACCTTCCTCAACTACCTCAGGTCCCGCGAACGGCTCTTCCCCTTCTACTTCGCCGAGCGCTTCCACATCCAGCGCGCCGAATACGACGCCTACTGCCGCTGGGTCAGCGAAAATCTCCCCGGACTCCACTTCGGCCACCAGATCGACGCCGTCCGCTGGAACCCCGAACGCGACCTCTTCGAGGTCGACTTCACCCAGCTCGACACCGACGGAGAAGCCGAAGCCCTCGGCCGCACCTACACGCGCAACGTCGTCCTCGGCATCGGCACCGAGCCCCATGTCCCCGACCCCCTCAAGCCCCTCGTCGAGGCCCCCGGCGTACCCGTCGTGCACGCCGCCGACTACCTCGACCACCGCGCCGCGCTCCTCGCCGCCGAGCACGTCACCGTCGTCGGCATCGGACAGTCCGGCGCCGAGATCTTCCTCGACCTGCTCCGCAACCGGCCCGCAGGACGCGAGAAACTGCACTGGCTGGGCCGCACGGAGGCCTTCGCCCCCATGGAGTACTCCAAGCTCGGCCTGGAGCACTTCACCCCCGACCACACCCGCTACTTCCACGCCCTGCCCGAATCCACCCGCGACCGGCTCGTCGACGGCCAGTGGCAGCTCCACAAGGGCATCGACGCCGACACCATCGCCGCCGTCCACGACGAGCTCTACCGCCGCACCCTGCACGGCGGCTGGCCCGACGCCGTCCTCACCCCCGGCGTCCAGGTCCGCACCGCCGGCCGGATCGCCACGACCAAAGTCGAACTGCACCTGGAACACACCCTCCAGGACAGCCGCTCCCGCCTCACCACCGACGCCGTCGTCCTGGCCACCGGCTACCGCGAACGCCCCCTCGACCGGATCCTCGCCGGCCTCGACCCCTACATGCGCCGCGACAACCAGGAACGCCCCCGCATCGACGAGGACCACCGGCTCGTCCTCGACCCGTCCGTCACCGGCACCGTGTACGTCCAGAACGCCGAAACCCACACCCACGGCGTCGGCGCCCCCGACCTCGGACTCGCCGCCTGGCGCAGCGCGATCATCCTCAACACGCTGACGGGCGGGGAGGCCTACGCACTCCCCGCCCGCACCGCCTTCACCACCTTCGGCCTCACCCGACGGGCCCACGTCCCGCCGCCCCGCGAGACACCCGCACTGACCCCGCTCGTCGACGACCGGAGGTGACGAAGCACAGACCTCAGAAGACCGGCGTGCCCTCCCGCGTCAGCTTCCAGTCCACCGCCGCGAAGGCGGCCGGGTCGATCGACCCCTTCGCCTTCACCCAGGCGATCATGGTGTTGCGGATCTCGTCCGAGTTCGACCACAGCAACGGGGCCGCGGCGACATGCGGGAAGTTCCCGCCGCCGTTGGCCCGGTAGTTGTTCACCGCGAACACGAACTTCGCGTCGTCCGCGAGCGGCTGCCCCTCGAACCGCACGTTCGTCACCCGCGAACCGGCCGGCTTCGCGATGTCGATCTCGTACGACAGGCCGCTCACCACGTCGTAGTTGTAGTCCGGCGTGCCGTTCGCGTTCGTCAGCTTCGCCGGATCCACCGCGGCGCCCGGCGCCGTCTGCACGAAGTAGTTCGCCGAGTACTCCAGGTACGCCTTCATCTGCGCACCCGTCATCAGACGCGCCTCCAGCGTGTTCTCGAAGACGTACAGACCCGCCACGTCCCGGATCGTCACCTCACCGGCCGGGATCCGCGCACTGCGCGAGAAACACGCCGCCTGCGACAGCACCGGCAACGCGGCGTGCTCCGTGCCCGCCAGCGCCTGCTTCACCGTGTCCGCCTGGATGTGGTTGATCAGATCGATGATCGGCACGTCCTTGTACGGCGCCTGCGCCGACGTCATCTCCGCCGCGTTCGTGCCGATGACCTGGTTGACGTACGCCACGACCTTCTCGTGCTCGTCCCCGAGCAGCTTCGTGATCTTCGGGTCCTCCTCCACCGTGTTGGAGTTCAGGACCTTCGCGCCCACCTTCTCGACCTTCCAGCAGCCCCTCTCCCAGACCAGCTCGAAGTCGAACAGCGTCAGGCGCTGCCCCCACTTCAGCGGCTCCGACAGCACGACCTGCCTGCCCGTCTTCTTGTTCGTGACGAAGTACTCGGGGATCTCCGTGTGCGCGTGCCCGACCAGGATCGCGTCGATCCCCGGCACCTGCTCCGCCACCAGACCCGCCGCGTTCTCGATGTACGGCAGCTGGTCACCGTAGGACGACGTCCCCGACGAACCGCTGTGCGCCGACACGATGACCACGTCCGCACCCATCGACCGCAGCTTCGGCACCCACTTCGCCGCCTGCTCCTCCAGACCCGGGAACGTCATCTTGCCCTGCACGTTCGCCTTGTCCCAGATCGCGATGCCCGGGTTGGTCAGCCCCAGCACCGCCACCTTCACGTCCCGGCCGTGCGGCGTGCGCAGCCGGTGCATGCTGTACGGCGCGAACGCCGGCCGCAGCGTCTTCGCGTCCAGCGCGTTCGCCCCCAGCAGCGGGAAACGGCACTGCTGCTCGAACTTCCGCAGCACCGGAATGCCGTAGTTGAACTCGTGGTTGCCGAGCGCCGCCGCGTCGTAGCCCATGGCGTTCATCGCCTGCGCCATCGGGTGCACCGGGCCGCCCACGGCCGTGATCGGGTCGACCTTGGCGTAGTAGTACGACAGCTGCGTGCCCTGAATCGTGTCGCCCGCGTCGATCAGCAGCGTGTTGCGGCGGCCCTTCTCCTCGCGGACCCGGTTCACGAGCGTGGAGACCTTCGCCAGGCCCACGTCGTTGTGGTCCTTGTCGTCGAACTCCTTGTCCGTGAAGTAGTCCCAGTTGAAGACGTTGCCGTGCAGGTCCGTCGTCCCCAGCACGGTGAACGCGTACCGCTTGGCGTCCCGCTTCGCCTCGGCCGCCTGCGCACCCGGTGCCGAGACCGCACCGGCCAGCGCCACCCCCGCCCCGGTCACGGCGGACTTCTCCAGGAACTTCCGGCGGTTCAACGGCATGTCTGGCTCCCTGCGGAATCTGTGAACGACGCGCGTAGATAACGCGCGTAGATTCTGACCCGTCCATGACCGGCCGCAACAGACCCGGCAGGTTGCGATCTGATGACTCGGCCTCCGCATCCCCGGCCGCCAAACAGCCCAGACATGACAGAGTGGGGCGTATGACCGCGGCCACCCCAGACGCCTCCCAGCCCGCCGTCCCCTACGGCACACCCGAGGCCCCCCGCATCGCCGTCCGCGGCGAGGCCCGCCTCGAAGTCGACCCCGAGGTCGCCCGCATCGGCATCACCGTCGCCGCCCGCGGCCGCGACCGCCGCTCCGCCCTCGACGACCTCACCCGCCGCAACGCCGGCGTCCTCGACCTCGTCAAGTCCTACGGCGACGCCGTCGAACGCCTGGAGACCGGCGCCTTCTCCATCACACCCGAACTCACCAAACACGGCCGCGGCGAACGCGTCCGCACCTACCACGGCAGCGTCCGCGTCACCGCCGAACTCACCGACTTCACCGCCCTCGGCGAACTCACCACCCGCCTCGCCGACTTCGACCTCACCCGCGTCGACGGCCCCTGGTGGGCCCTGCGCCCCGACTCACCAGCCCACCGAGAGGCCCGCAAGCAGGCCGTGCACGAAGCCGTCCAGCGCGCCCGCGAATACGCCGACGCCCTCGGCACCACCCTCTCCGCCCTCGTCGAACTCGCCGACATCGGCGCCGAGAGCGCCCCGCCGGCCTACCCCCAGGCCCCCGGCCGCATGCGCTCCGCGGCCTACGCCGGCGCCGCCGAGGACACCCCGGCACCCCTCGACCTCGAACCGCAGCGCCAGCGCGTCCACGCCCAGATCAACGCCCGCTTCACGATGGTGCCGCCGCAGCTGTAAGTCCGGAGAGCGGAAATCCGAAAACACGAACGAATTTCTCCCGGGTGCTCATCGGAGCGCCCGGCCGCACAATTCAACGCTTGTCAATAACGCTTCACGCACCGTCCGTTGGGTGGTCATCCACGACCAATTCCCTACCAGTCGGTAACTCATAAGCTCGTGCCATGCGCCGAGCCAAAATCGTCTGCACCCTAGGACCCGCCACCGACTCGTACGACCAGATCAAAGCCCTGGTCGACGCCGGAATGGACGTAGCCCGCTTCAACCTCAGCCACGGCAGCCACGCCGAACACGAGGAGCGTTACCACCGGGTCCGCAAAGCCGCAGACGAAACCGGCCGCAGCGTCGGCCTCCTCGCCGACCTTCAAGGCCCGAAGATCCGCCTCGGCCGCTTCACCGAAGGCCCCGTACTCCTCGAACGCGGCGACACCTTCACCATCACCGTCGAAGACGGCGTCGAAGGCGACGGCCGGATCTGCGGCACCACCTACGCCGGCCTCGCCACCGACGTCACCACCGGCGAACGCATCCTCGTCGACGACGGCAAGGTCTGCCTCAAGGTGACCTCGGTGGACGGCCCCAGGGTCCACACCACCGTCCTCGAAGGCGGCGTGATCTCCGACCACAAAGGCCTCAACCTCCCCGGCGTCGCCGTCTCCGTCCCCGCCCTGTCCAAAAAGGACGAAGACGACCTCCGCTGGGCCCTGCGCACCGGCTTCGACGTCATCGCCCTCTCCTTCGTCCGCACCGGCCGCGACATCCAGGACGTCCACCGCATCATGGACGAAGAAGGCCGCCGCCTCCCCGTCATCGCCAAAGTCGAAAAACCCCAAGCCGTCGAGAACATCGACGACATCGTCGCCGCCTTCGACGGCATCATGGTCGCCCGCGGAGACCTCGGCGTCGAAATGCCACTGGAACAGGTGCCGATCGTCCAGAAGCGCGCCATCAAACGGGCCAGGCGCAATGCCAAACCGGTCATCGTCGCCACCCAGATGCTCGACTCGATGATCGACAACGCCCGCCCCACCCGCGCCGAAGCCTCCGACGTCGCCAACGCCGTCATCGACGGCACCGACGCCGTGATGCTCTCCGGCGAGACCAGCGTCGGCAAGCACCCCATCGAGACCGTCCGCACGATGGCCCGCATCGTCGAAGCGGCGGAGGAGGACATCCTGGCCAAGGGCCTCCCGCCCCTGACCGAACGCAACAAGCCCCGCACCCAGGGCGGAGCGGTCGCCCGAGCGGCCGCGGAGATCGGCGACTTCCTGGGCGCTCGCTTCCTGGTCGCCTTCACCCAGTCCGGCGACACCGCCCGCCGCCTCTCCCGCTACCGCTCCCCGATCCCCCTCCTCGCCTTCACCCCCGACCAGGCCACCCGCTCCCAACTCGCCCTCACCTGGGGCGTGGAGACGTATCTCGGCCCGTGCGTGGACTCCACGGACGCGATGATCGACCAGGTCGACGAACTGCTGTTGCGTTACGGTCGCTGCCGCCCGGGCGACACGGTCGTCATCACGGCAGGCTCCCCACCCGGGGTCTCGGGCTCGACGAACATGGTCCGCGTCCACCACATCGCGGAGTAGCCGGGTCAGTACTTGGGGCCCACGTGGGCGTCCATGAGAGCGACGGAGGCTTTGCGGGCGACGGAGATGTTGAACGGGTTGCTCCCGCGGGCCAACGTGGTCCACTCGACGCCCACCCTGTCGAGGGTGTGAGTGAAGAGCCCCCTGATGTCGTCCGACTTGTTGGAGAAGAAGTACCGCGGATACTCATATCGCTTCCGCTCCCCGCCGACGATTCGAGTCGTCCAGTTGGTGATCCGACAGCCATCGGAGTGGATGAGCCCCCGGATGAACTCCCAGGGACGGGCGTCGACGATGGCTTGCTGCCAGGGCTCCAGTGCGATGTGCCGCTCGTGCTTCTTGCCGGGCCCGTGCTGCGGGAAGAGAATCGGCCAGTTCCGGGAATAGCTGGCGACCGCGACGCAGCCCTGCTTCTGCGCGACGTAGACGCCGACACCCGGGCGCACTTTCCCGATGGCCTCACGGCACTCTTCGATGAGCCCGGGCCAGGCGTCCGCGCAAGCAATCCTGAGGTAGTAGCCGCCACGTGGGTGAGGGCTGATGCAACCGTCACCGAGGTAGAGGCCCAGTAGGTATGCGTATGCGGACTCGTCAGAGGGTCGGCCGGGGTCGGGATGTGGCATACGGGGGCGCGGCTCGATGCGGTCCTGCCACGAGCGGATCGCGGCCCGTGAAATGCCTGTCTCCAGACTCACCGAGTTCAGGCTGCGGCCTTGGGC
Organism: Streptomyces sp. SID5643; assembly: GCF_009872555.1. Taxonomy (NCBI): domain Bacteria; kingdom Bacillati; phylum Actinomycetota; class Actinomycetes; order Kitasatosporales; family Streptomycetaceae; genus Streptomyces; species Streptomyces sp. SID5643. The sequence continues at coordinate 14,376 of NZ_WWIC01000159.1, read as the reverse complement.
CACCAGTGCGAGTGCTCGCTTGCGTGTGCTGAGGTCGTACATGCGGCCACCATGAAGCCGTGATCACATCGACACGCAGCAAAAAGCGGATGTTCACGAGAACGTGGACATCCGCTTCGAAGTGGCGACCTTGGAAACCAAGGAAAAGTGCCCCGGGTCGGACTCGAACCGACACTGTATGGGTTTTGAATCCATTGCCTGCTGCCAATTGGGCTACCGGGGCCCGGTGAATCCAAGGTTGACCTCGACCCACTGCCTGACCACCATACCGCAGCTAGGTACGCTCTTGGGAGCAGTACCGGCCTGCCCCTACCAAGGAGCCCACGTGAGTGCCCCCGAGTCGCCCCAGCCTGTTGACGTGCCTGAAGAGGACAAGTCGCACGTGCCTCCGATGACGACGCGGGTCGTCATCGCCGAGGACGAGGCGCTGATCCGGCTCGATCTCAAAGAGATGCTGGAGGAGGAGGGCTACACCGTCGTCGGTGAGGCCGGGGACGGTGAGCAGGCGGTGGAGCTGGCCCGTGAGCACCGGCCGGACCTCGTCATCCTCGATGTGAAGATGCCGAAGCTGGACGGTATCTCCGCGGCGGAGAAGATCGCGGAGGAGAGCATCGCGCCGGTGCTGATGCTGACCGCGTTCTCGCAGCGGGATCTGGTGGAGCGTGCCCGGGACGCGGGTGCCATGGCCTACCTGGTGAAGCCGTTCAGCAAGACGGACGTCGTGCCGGCGATCGAGATGGCCGTTTCGCGGTTCACGGAGCTGAAGGAGCTGGAGAAGGAGGTCGCCGACCTCACGCTCCGGCTGGAGACGCGCAAGCTGGTGGACCGGGCGAAGTCGATTCTGCAGACGGAGTACGGGCTGTCGGAGCCGGCTGCTTTCCGGTGGATCCAGAAGACGTCGATGGATCGCCGGATGTCGATGCAGCAGGTGGCGGAGGCGGTCATTCAGGACGCCGACGAGAAGAAGGCCGGCAAGGCCTGATCGCCGTGCATGAAGGAGGCCCGCGCCCCTCGGGGGACGCGGGCCTCGTTCGTGTGTCAGTCCTCGCCGAGGTACGCCTTGCGTACGGACTCGTCGTGGAGCAGGTCCTGTCCGGTGCCGGAGAGGACGATGTTGCCGACCTCCATGACGTGGCCCTGGTCGGCCAGGGACAGTGCGGCCTGGGCGTTCTGCTCGACCAGGAGAATGGTCGTGCCCTGGGACTTCAGCTCCGAGATCGTCGCCATGATCTTCTGCATCATGATCGGGGAGAGTCCCATGGAGGGCTCGTCGAGCATGAGGAGCTTGGGCTGGGACATGAGGGCCCTGCCCATGGCGAGCATCTGCTGTTCACCACCGGACAAGGTGCCCGCGGCCTGCTTGCGGCGTTCCCCGAGGATGGGGAAGAGGTCGTAGGCGCGCTGGATGTCCTTCTCGATGCCTTCCTTGTCCTTGCGGAGGAAGGCTCCGAGCTGGAGGTTCTCGGCGATGGTGAGGCGGGGGAAGATGTGCCGGCCTTCGGGGGAGTGGGCCAGGCCGAGGGCGACGATCTTGTGGGCGGGGACCCCGCTGAGGGGCTTGCCGTCGAAGAGGATCTTCCCGGACGTCGGCTTCAGCAGGCCCGACAGGGTGCGCAGGGTGGTCGTCTTGCCGGCGCCGTTGGTGCCGATGAGGGTGACGACCTGGCCGGCGTCGACGCTGAAGGAGATGCCCTTGACGGCTTCGATCTTGCCGTAGGAGACCCGGAGGTCCTCGACTTCGAGGAGTGCGGTCACTTGGCTTCTCCCTTGGTGCTGCTGGTGGTGCTGGTCGCGTCGGCGGCGGCTTCGGCGGCCTCGACCTCGGCGGCTTCGGCCTCGCCGGGGTCTCCCTCGAAGGGTTCTCCCAGGTAGGCGGCGACGACGCGCTCGTCGGCCTGGACGACCTCGGCGGTACCCTCGACGAGCTTCTCGCCCTGGACGAGGACGGCGACGCGGTCGGAGAGGTTGAAGACGAAGCGCATGTCGTGCTCGATGAGGAGGACGGCGATGCCCTTGTCGCGGATGGCGAAGACGAGTTCCTCGGTGGCCCGGGTCTCCTGGGGGTTCATGCCGGCGGTGGGCTCGTCGAGGAGGAGCAGGCCGGGCTCGGAGGCCATGGCGCGTGCGATCTCGAGCTTGCGCTGTTCGCCGTAGGGGAGGTTGCGGGCGAGGTGGTCGCGCTTGTGGGCGAGGCCGATGAACTCCAGGAGTTCCATGGCGCGTTCCTCGCTCTCACGCTCGGCCTTCTTGAAGCCGGGGCCGCGCAGGAGAGCTGACCAGAGGCCTTCCTTGGTCCGGGTGTGGCGGCCGACGAGGACGTTTTCCAGGACCGTCATGTTGGCGAACAGGCGGATGTTCTGGAAGGTGCGGGCGATGCCGGCCTGGGTGACCAGGTGGGGCTTGGGCGGGAGCACGGTGCCCTTGTAGGAGACGGTGCCCTCGGTGGGGACGTAGAGGCCGGTCAGGCAGTTGAAGAAGGTGGTCTTGCCGGCGCCGTTGGGGCCGATGAGTCCGACGATCTCGCCGGCGTTGACGGTGAAGTCGACGGAGCGTACGGCGGTGAGGCCGCCGAAGCGCATGGTGACGCCGCGTGCTTCGAGTACAGGTGTGGGCTGTGTGGTCATCGTGGTTACGCCCCCGCCTTGGTGACGGCCGGTTCGTCGGTCAGCGTGGTCTGTTTGGGTACGTCGAGTTGGCCGGTCTCGTGGAATTCGAGCTGGCGCCGGCGGTTGGCGATGATGCCTTCGGGGCGGAAGCGCATCAGGAGGATGAGCGCGATGCCGAAGGCGAGGAGGGACTTCTCCTGGAGGAAGACGAGCTTCTCGGGGAGGAGGTAGAGCAGGGCTGCGCCGAGGAGGGGTCCTGCGACCGTGCCCATGCCGCCGAGGACGACCGCGGCCAGGAGGAACGCGGAGTTGGGCGGGGTGGAGCCGGCGAACTGGTAGGGCGTGGGGACGACGCTGTAGGTGACGTGGGCGCTGACGGTGCCGGCGAGGCCGGCGAGGGCGGCGCCGAGGGCGAAGGCGACGAGTTTGACGCGGAAGCCGTTGATGCCCATGGCGGTGGCGGCGGTCTCGTCCTCGCGGATGGCGATCCAGGAGCGGCCGATGCGGGAGTCCGCTGCACGCGTGTAGACCAGGACGACGATGGCCATGATGAGGACCATCAGGAGGTAGTAGTTGGCGAAGCGGCCGAGGGTGAATCCGCCGATGTCGTGCGCCTCACCGAAGTTGAAGCCGAAGAGCTTCAGGTCGGGGATGGAGGGGATGCCGTTCGGGCCGTTGGTGACGTCGGGTCCGGACTGGCCGTCCATGTTGTTGACGGCGATGCGGAAGATCTCACCGAAGCCCAGCGTCACGATCGCCAGGTAGTCGCCGCGCAGGCGCAGGGTGGGGGCGCCGATGAGGACGCCGAAGATCAGCGAGGCGGCGGCGCCGGCGAGGGCGGAGGCCCAGAAGGGCAGGTGGACGCCGGAGATGGTGGAGAACTCGGAGCCGGAGACGAGGGCGGCGGTGTAGGCGCCGACGCCGAGGAAGGCGACGTATCCGAGGTCGAGGAGTCCGGCGAGGCCGACGACGATGTTGAGGCCGAGGGCGACGGTCCCGAAGATCAGGATGTTGACGCCGATGTTGGCGTAGTGGTCGTCGGTCTGGGTGAAGGGGAAGGCGATGGCCGCGGCGAAGCCCATGGCGAGGGTGAAGCTGCGGTTGCCGGCGACGAGTGCGGAGAAGCGGTCGAGGAGGCCTGCGGTGTGCAGGGCCCAGACCGCGAAGGTGACGACGAAGAGGTAGCCGACGAAGAGTTCGCCGTACTCGGTGTCGATGCCGTAGGTGAAGACGCCGAGGCCGATGATGGTGACCACGGTGATGACGGCCCGCTGGATCCAGGGTGCGGTGGCCTGGGGGGCGGGGATGCGCTCGGGCTTGGCGAGGTAGGCCTTGACGGCTTCCTTGGTGCCTTCGGTGCCGGTGCGCTCCTGGGGGAGGGCGAAGGCGCCGATGACGGGCAGCAGGGAGGCCACGGCCGCGATCCAGCCGCCGGGTTCGAGGTTGACGACGCCGCCGAGTTTGACGCTGATGGCGATGACGGTGAACCAGGTGACGGCGAAGCCGCCGAGGGCGGTGAGGGCGAGTGGTGCGTTGTTGCGGGCGGGCAGCAGCCAGCCGAGTCCGCGGAGGCCGTAGGAGGCGAGGGCGAACAGGGCGGTGAGGACGCCGGCGGTGAAGGTCAGCCATTGCAGGCCGCCGGGGTAGCCGTTGTAGGTGAGGTCGCCGGGGAATTCCGCGGTCCAGGTCCAGGAGAGGAACGCGGAGGCGGCGGTGGCGATGCCGCCGGCGAGCAGGAGGCCGCGGGCGGCCGCGGTGGGCAGCGGGATGAGACCGCTCGGTGCGGGCGTCGGGGTGGGGACGGCGTCCGGCGTCGGGGTCTTGGTCGTCTCGGTCATGTGATCACGCCCTGTCCGCGACGCGCTCGCCGAGCAGGCCCTGTGGCCTGAAGAGGAGCACGAGGATGAGGAGGCAGAAGGCCCAGACGTTCGCCCAGCTCTGGCCACCGAGCTGGCTCATGCCGGGGATCTCGTCGATGTAGGCGGAGGCGAGGGTTTCGGCGACGCCGAGGACGACGCCGCCGAGCATGGCGCCGTAGATGTTGCCGATGCCGCCGAGGACGGCCGCGGTGAAGGCCTTGAGGCCCATCAGGAAGCCCATGCGGTAGTCGACGTTGCCGTACTTGAGTCCGTAGGCGACGGCGGCGACGGCGGCGAAGAAGCCGCCGATGGCGAAGGCGATGACGATGATGCGGTTGGTGTCGATGCCCATCAGCTGCGCCGTGTCGGGGTCCTGCGCGGTGGCCTGCATGGCGCGGCCGGTGCGGCTGCGGCGTACGAAGAAGGCGAGGGCGGCCATGCAGAGGACGGCGGCGAGGATGAGGAAGATGTCGGCGTCCTTGATGGTGACGGAGCCGATGTCGTGGGTGGCGTCGAGGCCGGGGAAGGCGCGGGCGCGGTCGGCGCCGGGGTAGAAGTTGCGCACGACCTCCTGGAGGGCCAGGGAGAGGCCGATGGCGGTGATGAGCGGTGCCAGGCGTGGTGCTCCGCGCAGTGGTCGGTAGGCGAACCGTTCCGCTCCGACGGCTATGAGGATGGCGACGAGGGCTCCGCCGAGGAGCATGAGGGGTACCGCGAGGGCCATCGAGGTGCCGTCGGGGAGGATGTAGAAGTAGACCGTGAGGGCGCCGAAGGCCCCGGTCATGAAGATCTCGCCGTGCGCGAAGTTGATGAGCTGGACGATGCCGTACACCATCGTGTAGCCGATGGCGATCAGCCCGTACATCGAGCCTAGAAGCAGCCCGTTGGCCAGCTGCTGCGGCAGGGTGTTCACCGCGTGGCCTCCATGTCGCTGGTGGTCGTGTGCACTGGATGCGTGCGTGGTCGTGTGCTGTGTGGGGGTGTGAAAACGGGCCGCGCGGTCGGGGTCCTCCTTCCGCGCGGCCCGTGGTGAGGCTTGCTGGGGGCCGGTGCTACTGCAGGTCGGCGGTGCCGGTCTCGACGGCCTTCCAGGCGCCCTTCTCGACCTGGTACACCGTCAGCTGCTTGTTGGTGGTGTCGCCGTACTGGTCGAAGGCGATCTTGCCGGTGAGGCCTTCGAAGTCGGACTTCTGGACACCCTCGACGACCTTGGAGCGCAGGTCGTTGATGTCGGTGGGCACCTTGCCGCCGTTGGCGTCGGCCGCGGCCTTGACGGCCTTGATGATGGCGGTGGTGGCGTCGTAGGCGTAGGCGCCGTAGGCGCCGTAGTCGCCCTTGTAGCCCTTGTCCTTGTACGTCTGGATGAACGTCTTGGCGGCGGGCAGGGTGTCGGCGGGGACGCCGATGGCGGTGGCGAGGTCGCCCTCGGAGGACTTGCCGGCGGCCTCGATGTAGGTGGTGGCGAACATGCCGTCACCGCCGAACAGCGGGATCTTGACGCCGGCGTCCTTGAGCTGCTTGGTGATCAGCGCGGACTCGTCGTACTGGCCGCCGTAGTAGAGCAGGTCGGCACCGGAGTTCTTGATCTTGGTGACGAGGGAGCCGAAGTCCTTGTCGCCGGTGTTGACGTGGTCGGTGCCGACGACCTTGCCGCCGAGCTTCTTGTACTGCTCGTTGAAGATCTTCGCGAGGCCCGCGCCGTAGGTCTGCTTGTCGTCGACGACGAAGGCCTTCTTCTTCTTGAGGCCGTTGTACGCGTAGCCGGCCGCGAAGCTGCCCTGCAGTTCGTCGGTGGTGGCGGTGCGGAAGTACGTCTTGAACGGGCGCTTCTTGTCCGACTGCCAGTTCTTGCCCTGGGTCAGCTCGGGGGCCGTGTTCGCGGGGGAGATCTGGACCATGTTGGCCGAGGCGAACACCTGCTGCATCGTCTGGGCGACGCCGGAGTTCAGCGGGCCGACGGCGCCGACGGCGGTCTTGTCGCCGACGATGTTGGTGGCGTTGGTCTGGCCGGTGGCGGGCTGCGCCTTGTCGTCCAGGGCCTTGAGCTTGAACTTCACGCCCGGAACCCAGTTGTTCTTGTTGGCGTCGTCGATGGCTATCTGGGCGCCGTACTGGATGCCGAGGCCGGTGGTGGAGTTCTCACCGGAGAGGGGGGCGTCGACGCCGATGGTCAGCGTGGTGCCGCTCCCGTTGTCTCCGCCCTTGTCACCGCTGTCGTCTCGGGAGCCGCAGGCGGTGAGAGTCAGAGCTCCGGTCGTGAGAACGGAGGTAAGAATCACCAAGGAACGCTGTCGCACAATCAGTCCTTTCACAGGCAGGCCCCGCCCTGGTCGGGGGGTGAGTGCCGCGCTGGTACCGAACTCCCGATGGAGGCGGTGACTGGCCGTGACTCTAAGCCCGGGGTAAGGGCAGGGTCAGCGGCGCGGGCTCGCTTGTGACTTTCTTGTTATGACGTGGTGGATGTCCGGTCTCGGCGGCGGGCCCTCTCGACGGGTTTGGTGGATTTTCGCCGAGGTCCGCATTCTGAGAACTCGCACTTCCGGTTGGCCGTGGCTGAGATCGTGCGGTTGCGGGAATGCCTGCGCGAGTAACAAGATCGGAAAGGTTCCTGGAGTGAGCCCGGCTGAAGGCGAAACCGCGGCGTTGTATTGCGCTCACGTTACGGAGCGTCACAGCAGGAATTGCGTGGTCTATACACGGGAAACTCCCGGGTCATCGGAATCAGTGATTCTCCACGGGAGGCGGCGGGCCGCTCGCCGGGCCGGGACCGCGCGCGTGCCGCGCCGGGCGGACGGTGCTGTGGCGGTCGGCGCCGAAACTCGCCGGTGGACGCCGTGGGTTGAGTCGCTCGGTGGACTACGGCGGTGCTCGGCGGAGGTGTTGAAGGGCCGCCCCTGTCCGGCCGGCCCTTCCGGTTGCGTCACGGTCGTCCCGTCGTCCCGTCGTCCCGTCGTCCCGCGTCGTACGCGGAGCGGCGGGGCGGGGCGTCGTGTCGTGCGGCCGGTGGCGTCCGGTGCCGCCGGGCCGGTGGCGTCCGGTGCCGCCGCAGGCCTCCGGCGCGGATTACGGCAGCGTCACGAACGGCGAGAGGAAGGCGCGGGCGCCGGGCGTGTCCAGGCGGTACGTCACGTTGGTCGCGTAGCAGGGGCTGTCGCCGGTGACGGTGGTGGCGGCGAGGATGCTTCTGCCGCCTATGGTCGCGAAGTTGGGGCCGCCCGAGTCGCCGTAGCAGGCGCCCCCGTTGCCCTGCGGCGCGGTCATCGCGAGTCGGGCCCAGGAGGCGTTGAGGGCGTCGAAGGTGACGGGTGCCTTCATCCGGACGCCGCCACCGGGGTGAGTGTGGCCGCCGGGGCCGTTGGCGGCCTCCTGGGTGCCGTATCCCGCGACGAGCCAGTCGGTGGCGTTCAGGCCCTGCGGCCCGAGCTTGCCGAGCTGGTCGGCGGTGGGCAGGGTGGCCGGGGTGAAGCTCCAGCGGGCCTTGACCTCGGCGGCGGGCAGCTGGATCACCGCGATGTCGTGGGTGTCGGAGGCGGGCCCCGGGTAGTCGGGGTGGTTGTGGGCGGTGCCCCGGACGGCGACGGCCGCGGCTTGTGCGGCCGGGTCGCCCGGGTACTTCTTCGCCGCCGCGTCGAGCCCGGACTGCACGTCCTGGTCGAGGGAGACGTAGAAGCGCACGTTGGCGGGCCAGTCCGAGGTGCAGTGCGCGGCGGTCAGGAAGGTGTCCGCGTCGATCATGGTGCCGGAGCAGACCCAGTCGGCCCGGTCGGGGGTCGTGGGGTCGCCGTCGTCGTCCCAGGTGGCCACGAGCGCGCCGACCTCGGTGCGTTCGGGGGCGGGTGCGGCGTTGTAGGAGTTGATGGCGGAGGACGGCAGCGTGGTGGCGAGCACGGTGGCGCAGGCCGCCGCGGTGACGGCGAGGACGCGTACGGAGGTCAAGAGAAACCCTTCTGCGGGTGGGACGGGTCTTCTCCTGTGGGGGGAGCGCCAGTGAAATGCCCGCGGGGCGGTCGCGACAAGAGCGCGACCGCCCCTCCAGGGTTTTCCCTGTGTCCGGATCAGCCCGCGGAGCGGATGAGCTCCTCGTCGCCCGGCCGCACGTCGCGCAGCATGCAGGTCAGCCGGGCGGTGCAGACCCGCTTGCCGTTCTCGTCGGTGATCACGATCTCGTACGTGGCCGTCGAGCGCCCCCGGTGCACGGGCGTGGCCACGCCGGTGACCAGCCCGGAGCGCACCCCGCGGTGGTGGGTGCAGTTCAGGTCGACGCCCACGGCGATCTTGGAGCTGCCGCCGTGCAGCATCGATCCGATCGAGCCGAGGGTCTCGGCCAGCACCGCGGACGCCCCGCCGTGCAGCAGTCCGTAGGGCTGGGTGTTGCCCTCCACCGGCATCGTGCCGACGACCCGGTCCGCCGACGCCTCGGAGATCTGGACGCCCATCCGGTTGCCGAGGTGGCCCGCGGAGAACAGGGCCAGGAGGTCCACGCCGAGCGCGGCGTACTCGTCGATGACCTCTTGCGGGAACTTCACATGCTGCTGCTCACCCATCGGGCCCGGCTCCGTTCGTCCTCGTCACTCGGCTGCCTGTGTCACTGAGCGAACGCTCAGTCGGTCGCCGATTGTTCCAGACGCACCACGACGGACTTGCTGGCCGGGGTGTTACTGGTGTCCGCGGTGGCGTCCAGCGGCACCAGCACGTTGGTCTCCGGGTAGTACGCGGCCGCGCAGCCCCGGGCCGTGGGGTAGTGCACGACGCGGAAGCCGGGGGCCCTGCGCTCCACACCGTCCTTCCACTCGCTCACCAGGTCCACGTACGACCCGTCCGCCACCTTCAGGGCCCGCGCGTCCTCCGGGTTGACCAGGACCACCCGGCGGCCGCCCCGGATGCCCCGGTAACGGTCGTCGAGGCCGTAGATCGTGGTGTTGTACTGGTCGTGCGAGCGCAGCGTCTGCAACAGCAGGCGGCCCTCGGGCAGCCGCGGGTACTCCACGGGCGCGGCCGTGAAGTTCGCTTTGCCGGTGGCGGTGGGGAAGCGGCGCTCGTCGCGCGGGGCGTGGGGGAGTGCGAAGCCGCCGGGGCGCGCCACGCGCGCGTTGAAGTCCTCGAATCCCGGGATCACCCGCGCGATGCGGTCGCGGATCGTCGCGTAGTCCTTCTCGAACTCCTCCCACGGCGTGCGGCTGTTCTCGCCCAGCACGCGGCGGGCCAGGCGGCTGACGATGGCCGGTTCCGACAGCAGGTGCCGGCTCGCGGGCTCCAGGCGGCCCCGGGAGGCGTGCACCATGCCCATCGAGTCCTCGACGGTCACGAACTGCTCGCCACTGCCCTGCAGATCGCGCTCGGTACGCCCGAGCGTCGGCAGGATCAGGGCCCGCGCGCCCGTGACCGCGTGCGAGCGGTTCAGCTTCGTCGACACGTGCACGGTCAGCCGGGCGCGGCGCATGGCCGCCTCGGTGACGTCCGTGTCGGGGGACGCCGAGACGAAGTTGCCGCCCATGGCGAAGAAGACCTTCGCCTCGCCGTCGCGCAGGGCCCGGATGGCGCGCACGACGTCATAACCGTGCTCGCGCGGGGGCGCGAAGCCGAACTCCTTCTCCAGGGCGTCCAGGAACGCCGGGGCCGGACGCTCGAAGATGCCCATCGTGCGGTCGCCCTGCACGTTCGAATGCCCGCGCACCGGACACACGCCCGCACCCGGGCGGCCGATGTTGCCGCGCAGCAGCAGGAAGTTGACGACTTCCCTGATCGTGGGGACCGAGTGCTTGTGCTGGGTGAGGCCCATCGCCCAGCACACGATGGTGCGTTGCGAGGCCAGGACCATACGGAGGGCCTTGTCGATGTCCTGCTGGCTCAGGCCGGTCGCCGTGAGCGTCTCCTCCCGGTCGGCGGCGCGGGCGGCCTCGGCGAACTCCTCGTAGCCGTGCGTGTGCTCGCGCACGAACGCCTCGTCGACCGCGCCGTCCGTCTCCAGGATCAGCTTGTTCAGCAGGCGGAACAGGGCCTGGTCGCCGCCGATGCGGATCTGCAGGAACAGGTCGGTGAGCGCGGCGCCCTTGACCATGCCCTGCGGCGTCTGCGGGTTCTTGAAGCGCTCCAGGCCCGCCTCGGGCAGCGGGTTGACGCTGATGATCCTCGCGCCGCCCGCCTTGGCCTTCTCCAGTGCGGACAGCATGCGCGGGTGGTTCGTCCCCGGGTTCTGCCCGGCGACGATGATCAGGTCGGCCTGGTGGAGGTCCTCCAGCAGGACACTGCCCTTGCCGATGCCGATCGTCTCCGACAGGGCCGAGCCGGACGACTCGTGGCACATGTTCGAGCAGTCGGGGAGGTTGTTCGTGCCGAACTCGCGGGCGAACAGCTGGTAGAGGAAGGCGGCCTCGTTGCTCGTGCGGCCCGACGTGTAGAAGACGGCCTCGTCCGGGGAGGCGAGTGCGGCGATCTCCTCACCGATGATGTCGAAGGCGCGCTCCCAGGTGACCGGCTCGTAGTGCGTACCCCCCTCGGGGAGGTACATGGGGTGGGTCAGCCGGCCCTGCTGGCCCAGCCAGTAGCCGCTGCGGCCGGCCAGGTCGGCGACCGGGTGCGCGGCGAAGAACTCGGGCGTGACCCGGCGCAGGGTGGCCTCCTCGGCCACGGCCTTCGCGCCGTTCTCGCAGAACTCCGCCTTGTGCCGGTGCTCCGGCTCGGGCCAGGCACAGCCGGGGCAGTCGAAGCCGTCCTTCTGGTTCACGCTGAGCAGCGTCAGCGCGGTGCGCTTCACGCCCATCTGCTGCTGGGCGATCCGCAGCGTGTGGCCGATGGCCGGGAGCCCCGCGGCCGCGCGCTTCGGCTCGGCGACCTGCGGCGCGTCCTGAACCGGATCGCTCTTGGGCGGCTTCGACGCCATCGCACACTCTCCTTCGACTGCGCTGTGAGGTACGTCTCCGATCCTCGCACGCGGTGGTGACAGCGGTCGGGGTCGGGCCGGGAGGCGGGGGCGGGGTGAGCGGGACGGTCCCCCGCGAGGTGCGCCCGGGCCCGGCGCCAGCGGGGGCGGGACCGACTGTCAGTGGGGCGTGGCAGGATCGGGGGCGTGGCAGAGACAGCATCGAAGACGACCGACCAGACCTCCGGCGGCAGCCGGCCGCGACTGATGCTCATGGACGGGCACTCGCTGGCCTACCGCGCGTTCTTCGCGCTGCCCGCGGAGAACTTCACCACCGCGACGGGCCAGCCGACGAACGCGATCTACGGCTTCGCGTCGATGCTGGCCAACACGTTGCGCGACGAGGCGCCCACGCACTTCGCGGTCGCCTTCGACGTCTCCCGCAAGACCTGGCGGTCCCAGGAGTTCACGGAGTACAAGGCGAACCGCTCCAAGACCCCCGACGAGTTCAAGGGCCAGGTCGAGCTGATCGGCGAGCTGCTGGACGCGATGGGCGCCCAGCGCTTCGCGGTGGACGGCTTCGAGGCGGACGACGTCATTGCCACGCTCGCCACCCAGGCCGAGGCCGAGGGCTTCGAGGTGCTGATCGTCACCGGCGACCGCGACTCGTTCCAGCTGGTCAGCGAGCACACCACGGTGCTGTACCCGACCAAGGGCGTCTCCGAGCTGACCCGCTTCACCCCGGAGAAGGTATTCGAGAAGTACGGGTTGACGCCCGCGCAGTACCCCGACTTCGCGGCCCTGCGCGGTGACCCCTCCGACAACCTCCCCGGCATCCCCGGCGTCGGCGAGAAGACCGCCGCGAAGTGGATCAACCAGTTCGGCTCCTTCGCCGACCTCGTCGAGCGCGTCGACGAGGTCAAGGGCAAGGCCGGCCAGAACCTCCGCGACCACCTGGAATCCGTCAAGCTCAACCGCCGGCTCACCGAGCTGGAGCGCCGGGTCGAGCTCCCCAAGGGCGTCACCGACCTGGAGCGCGCGCCCTACGACCGCAAGGCCGTGGCGATGATCCTGGACACCCTGGAGATCAGGAACCCCTCGCTGCGTGAGCGGCTCTTCGCCGTCGACCCCGGCGCCGAGGAGGCCGAGACCACCCCGGTGAGCACCGAAGGCGTGGAGCTGGACGGCACGGTGCTCTCCACCGGCGAGCTGCCCGCCTGGCTCTCCGAGCACGGCACCCAGCCCCTCGGCATCGCCACGGTCGACACCTGGGCGCTCGGCACCGGCTCGGTCGCCGAGGTCGCCCTCGCCGCGCCCGGCGGACCCGCCGCCTGGTTCGACCCCTCCCAGCTGGACGAGGCCGACGAGAGGGCCTTCGCGGCCTGGCTCGCCGACGCCGCCCGGCCCAAGATCCTCCACAACGCCAAGGGCGCCATGCGCGTCTTCGCCGAGCACGGCTGGAGCGTCGAGGGCGTCACCATGGACACGGCCCTGGCCGCGTACCTGGTCAAGCCGGGCCGCCGCTCCTTCGACCTGGACGCGCTGTCCCTGGAGTACCTGCACCGCGAGCTGACCCCGGCCGCCGCGGCCGACGGCCAGCTCGCCTTCGGGGCGGACGACGGCGCCGAGGCCGAGGCCCTGATGATCCAGGCCCGTGCCGTCCTCGACCTGGGCCAGGCCTTCGAGAGCCGTCTTGAGGAGGTCGGCGCGGCCGACCTGCTGCGCGACATGGAGCTGCCCACGTCCGCGCTGCTCGCCCGCATGGAGCGGCACGGCATCGCGGCCGACCGGCCCCACCTGGAGGCCATGGAGCAGATGTTCGCCGGCGCCGTCCAGCAGGCGGTCAAGGAGGCCCACGCGGCGGCCGGGCACGAGTTCAACCTGGGCTCGCCCAAGCAGCTCCAGGAGGTCCTCTTCGGCGAGCTGGCCCTGCCCAAGACCAAGCGGACCAAGACGGGCTACACCACGGACGCCGATGCCCTGGCCTGGCTCGCCACGCAGACGGACAACGAACTGCCGGTGATCATGCTCCGCCACCGCGAGCAGGCCAAGCTCCGCGTCACGGTCGAGGGCCTGATCAAGACGATCGCGGCGGACGGCCGCATCCACACGACGTTCAACCAGACCGTCGCCGCCACCGGGCGTCTGTCCTCCACGGACCCGAACCTCCAGAACATCCCGGTCCGCACCGACGAGGGCCGGGCGATCCGCCGGGGCTTCGTGGTCGGCGAGGGCTTCGAGTCCCTCATGACGGCCGACTACAGCCAGATCGAACTGCGCGTGATGGCCCACCTCTCCGAGGACGCGGGCCTGATCGAGGCGTTCACCTCCGGCGAGGACCTGCACACCACGGCCGCCTCCCAGGTCTTCGCGGTCGAGCCGGACGCGGTCGACGCCGAGATGCGCCGCAAGATCAAGGCCATGTCGTACGGCCTGGCCTACGGGCTCTCCGCCTTCGGCCTGTCCCAGCAGCTGAACATCGAGGCGGCGGAGGCCCGCGCCCTGATGGACGCGTACTTCGAGCGGTTCGGCGGCGTACGGGACTATCTGCGCCGGGCCGTCGACGAAGCCCGGGCCACGGGCTACACGGCGACGCTCTTCGGCCGCCGCCGCTACCTCCCCGACCTCAACAGCGACAACCGCCAGCGCCGCGAGGCCGCCGAGCGGATGGCCCTGAACGCGCCGATCCAGGGCACCGCGGCCGACATCGTCAAGATCGCCATGCTCAAGGTCGACGACGCCCTGAAGGACGCCGGCCTGGCCTCCCGCATGCTCCTCCAGGTCCACGACGAAATCGTGCTGGAGATCGCCCCCGGGGAGCGGGCCGCCGCCGAGGAGCTGGTGCGCCGGCAGATGGCGAACGCCGTCGATCTCCGCGTCCCGCTGGGTGTCTCGGTAGGGGCGGGCCCGGACTGGGAGTCGGCGGCGCACTAGCCCGCCGGGCGGCCGCCCGGCGCATCGAAGCGGTGCCCCGGGTGCGCGGGCGGTTCCCCGTTGCCCGGGCCCGTGCCGGCCGGGGTGGCGAGGCCTCCGCACGCCCGGTGCGCCGGAG
>NZ_WWIC01000158.1:0-66739 GCF_009872555.1 Streptomyces sp. SID5643 | reverse complement strand
ACGGGCACCGGGGCCGGGACGGCGCCGGGCCTCGGGGCGGGCGGGCCTGGCGGGCCCGGGCACGCGGCGGCGTGGCGGTTCCCTGTCGGACACTTCCGTCACCTGCCGGGGGTCAAAGGAGGGCCGTCGGTCATGGCCTCGGGGGCGAGGACCAGGGGGGTGTGCACGGAGGACGGCCGGACGCCGGGGGCGGCGCCGGGGACGCCCTTGACGGTGCCGTCGGGAGCGAGGAAGGCGGGGTCGCCGCCGGGCACCATGCCGAGCTCGCGGGCGCGGCGCTGTAGGGCGTCGGGGGCGGAGTAGGCGTCGATGTCCCGCTGGAGGGCCTGCTCCTCATCGGTGAGGTTCTTGGTCCCGCGCTGGAGGTCGTCGAGCTTGAACGCCCCTTCGCTGAGGGCCGAGTTCAGCACCAGGAGACAGATGAGACCGCCGCCGAGGAGGAGGACGACCAGGAGGACGAAGGGCGTGCGGGCCGCCTGACCGTGACCGGTCGGGAGGAGCCGCGCGAGTCGGGCCGCCCTCCCCTTCAGTTCGGGTTTGCCGCTCACGCACGCTCCCTCGGTCCGGCCTGCACACGCCTCACTCGACGTCCTCCCTGATGCGCTGGGCCCCGCGCAGTCGCGCCGGTGCCGCCCGCCGGTTCTCGGCGATCTCCTCTTCGGTGGGGAGTTCGGCACCGCGCGTCAGCAGCTTGAGCCGCGGCTGGTAGCGCTCGGGGACGACGGGCAGTCCGGGCGGCGCGGTGGTGGCCGCGCCCGCCGCGAAGACCTGCTTGACCAGCCGGTCCTCCAGCGAGTGGTACGACAGCACGGCGATCCGCCCGCCGACGTCGAGCGCCTTCACGGCGGCCGGGATCGCCCGCTCCAGGACGGAGAGCTCGCCGTTGACCTCGATGCGCAGGGCCTGGAAGGTGCGTTTGGCCGGGTTGCCGCCGGTGCGCTTGGCGGCCTGCGGCAGGGCGTCGCGGATCAGCTCGACCAGCCGCGCGCTGGTGCTGAACGGCTCCTTCTCCCGCTCCCGCACGATCGCGCTCACGATCCGCTTGGCCTGCTTCTCCTCGCCGTAGGCCCGCAGGATGCGCACCAGTTCGCCCGGCGGGTAGGTGTTGAGGACCTCGGCGGCGCTGACGCCGGTCGTCTGGTCCATGCGCATGTCGAGCGGGGCGTCCTGGGCGTAGGCGAAGCCGCGGTCGGCCTCGTCGAGCTGCATGGAGGAGACGCCCAGGTCGAACAGGACACCCTGCACGCGCGCGATGCCGAGCCTGTGCAGCACCTCGGGGAGCTCGTCGTAGACGGCGTGCACGAGGGTGGCGCGCTCGCCGTGGGGCGCGAGGCGCTCGCCGGACAGGCGCAGGGCCTCCTTGTCGCGGTCGAGGGCGACGAGCCGGACGGCGGGGAACCTCTCCAGGAGGGCCTCGCTGTGTCCGCCGAGGCCGAGGGTGCAGTCGACGACCACGGCGTCCGGGCCCTCCAGCGCGGGTGCCAGCAGGTCCAGGCACCGCTGGAGCATCACCGGGACGTGTCGACTCTCGCTCAAGGGGCCCTCTCAGATCCGGCGCGGCCGTCCGTACGCACCGCCGGGTCCCCGCCCGTTCCCAGCGTGGCTGGGGCCCCGGTGAAGGGGCGGCCCGCCGGCGCCGGAAGCGTCAGCCGGCCGGAAGCGGGAGGAGGCCGAGCCGTACGTACGCGCCGCGCACGCGGGGAGATCTCCGGTCGTCGCCGGAGTCTCCGAAGAATTCAGTCCAGCGGGGAGAGTCTCGCCTCCCGCTTCGCGTCACTTTAGTCCACCCTGTCGCGCGGTCAATCAACCGGCCTGCGCGTCGCAGGCCCACGGCACATCGCCCCTGTGGGTTACCTCACTACAAGGCCCGATGGCGTTCTTTGTCCCCTCTCACAGCGGGACGAAGACACGGATGACCAGTAACGTCATGGTTATGACGACTTCTGCATCGGTTCCCACTGGCCCCCACGCCGCGACCACCGGCGGCACCGTCACCGACCGGCTCGTCGAGGCCAATGAGCGCTACGCCGGGGCCTTCACCGATCCCGGCATGGACGCCCGCCCCGTCCTGCAGGTCGCCGTGGTGGCCTGCATGGACGCCCGTCTCGACCTGCACGCGGCGCTCGGTCTCGAACTGGGCGACTGCCACACGATCCGCAACGCGGGCGGCGTCGTGACCGACGACGTGATCCGCTCGCTCACCATCAGCCAGCGCAAGCTGGGGACCCGCAGCGTGGTGCTCATCCACCACACCGGCTGCGGCCTGGAGAGCCTCACGGAGGACTTCCGCAACGAGCTGGAGGCGGAGGTCGGCCAGCGCCCGGCGTGGGCCGTGGAGTCCTTCCGGGACGTCGACCAGGACGTGCGGCAGTCGATGCAGCGCGTGCGGACCTCGCCGTTCGTGCCGCACACCGAGGACGTGCGCGGATTCGTGTTCGACGTGAAGACCGGCCTGCTGCGCGAGGTCGACCCGGCCTCCTGACCCGGCCCGCAGGCCTGGGCACGTGGGCCCGTCCGCTCCGGAAAGCCACCTGCTGTAGCTGTCGAAAGCCTGTCAGTCGCACGTTCGAATGATCGCAAGACCGACATATCGCGGCCAGTTGTCCACAGTCGAGTGACACGAAACGGTAACGGCAGCAAGAATGCGGGAGTGGCGTCGCGCGGAACTTTTCACGCGTGGTGTCCGTGGTTCGGGGTGGGCCGGCCCGCGTCATGCGGAGGCGGCCCGGGAAAATGGGGTATCCCGTGCTCCTTGGGAGCACGGGAAAGGCCGAGGAGGGCCGGGTGACGACCTATGACGATCGAGCGAGCCTCACTGATCTGACCGCCGTCGTGGAGCGCGTGCGGGAGTCGGTGGAAGGCGTGATCGAGGGCAAGCCCGAGGTCGTACGGCTCTCGCTGACCGTACTGCTCGCCGAGGGACATCTGCTGATCGAGGACGTCCCGGGTGTGGGCAAGACGATGCTGGCCAAGGCACTGGCGCGGTCCATCGACTGCTCGGTGCGGCGCATCCAGTTCACGCCGGACCTGCTGCCGTCGGACATCACGGGTGTGTCCATCTGGGACCAGCAGCGCCGTGACTTCGAGTTCAAGCCGGGCGCGATCTTCGCGCAGGTGGTGATCGGCGACGAGATCAACCGCGCCTCGCCCAAGACGCAGTCCGCGCTCCTGGAGTCGATGGAGGAGCGCCAGGTCACCATCGACGGCAAGACCTACGAGCTGCCCAGCCCCTTCATGGTGGTGGCGACGCAGAACCCGGTCGAGATGGAGGGCACCTACCCGCTGCCGGAGGCCCAGCGCGACCGCTTCATGGCCCGGGTGTCGGTCGGCTACCCGAGCGCGGAGGCCGAGCTGCAGATGCTGGACGTGCACGGCGGCGTTTCGCCGCTGGAGGACCTCCAGCCGGTGGCCCACGCGCACGAGATCCTCAAGCTGATCGAGGCGGTGCGCGGCGTGCACGTCGCCGAGCCGGTCCGGCGCTACGCGGTCGACCTGGTCGGCGCCACGCGCACGCACCCCGACCTGAGACTGGGCGCCTCCCCGCGCGCCACGCTGCACCTGCTGCGCGCGGCGAAGGCGTCCGCGGCCCTCAGCGGCCGGGAGTACGCGCTGCCGGACGACGTGCAGGCCCTCGCCCGCGCCGTGCTGGCGCACCGGCTGCTGCCCACCGCCCAGGCCCAGCTCAACCGGCGCACCGCCGAGCAGGTCGTCGACGAGATCCTTCAGCGCACCCCGGTACCGACCGCGGCGCCGCCGCAGCAGAGCGGTTTCGGCGGCCTCGACCGTACGGCACCGGCCTATCCCCAGCAGCCGCCGCGGAGGCTGTGATGACCACCGCGGGGACGGGGCACGCGGAAGCCGACGGGGGCGAGAAGGGCGGCATCCGCACCGCCCTGGCCGGTCTGACCACCCGCGGACGCTCCTTCCTGGCCGCCGGTGTCGCGGCCGCGATCTGCTCCTACGTGCTCGGGCAGGCCGACCTGCTGCGCGTGGGTCTCCTGCTGACGGTACTGCCGCTGGTGTGCGCGGCGGTGCTCTACCGCACCCGCTACCGGGTCGCGGGCAGCCGCCGGCTCTCCCCCGCCCGCGTGCCCGCGGGCAGCGAGGCCCGGGTCCACCTGCGGATGGACAACGTCTCGCGGCTGCCCACGGGCCTGCTGATGCTCCAGGACCGGGTGCCGTACGTGCTCGGCCCCCGGCCCCGGTTCGTGCTGGACCGGGTCGAGGCGGGCGGCCGGCGCGAGGTCTCCTACCGGGTGCGCTCCGACCTGCGCGGCCGCTACCCGCTGGGCCCGCTCCAGCTGCGCCTGACCGACCCGTTCGGCATGTGCGAGCTGACCCGGTCCTTCTCGACGTTCGACACCCTCACGGTCATCCCGCGCGTGGAGCCGCTGGCGCCGGTGCGCCTCAGCGGTGAGGCCAAGGGGTACGGCGACGGCCGGCAGCGTTCGCTCGCGCTGGCCGGCGAGGACGACGTGATCCCGCGCGGCTACCGCTACGGCGACGACCTGCGCCGCGTGCACTGGCGCTCCACCGCCCGCTACGGCGAGCTGATGGTGCGCCGCGAGGAGCAGCCGCAGCGCGCCCGCTGCACGGTGCTGCTGGACACCCGGGGCATCGCCTACCAGGGCGCAGGACCGGACGCGGCCTTCGAATGGGCCGTCTCGGGCGCCGCATCCGTGCTGGTGCACATGCTCGAACGTGGCTACTCGGTGCGGCTGTTGACGGACACCGGCGACGCGGTGCCCGGTGAGGGCGGTGACGGCTTCGCCGGCGCGAGCCAGGAGTCGGCGGACGCGGCCGGGCTGATGATGGACACCCTCGCGGTGATCGACCACTCCGACGGCGCGGGCCTGTCCCGGGCCTACGACGTGCTGCGCGGCGGGAACGAGGGGCTGCTGGTGGCCTTCCTCGGCGACCTGGACGAGGACCAGGCGGCGGTGCTGGGCCGGATGCGGCAGCGCAGCCCGGGCGCGGTCGCGTTCGTGCTGGACAGCGAGAGCTGGGTGCGGGAACCGAGCGACGTCCCGGGTCCGTTGGACAGGAGCGAAGACCGGTTGCGCATGCTGCGGGAGGCCGGCTGGACGGCCCTGCGGGTGTCGCGGGGCGCCTCCGTGGACGAGGTGTGGCGGCAGGCCGACCGGGAGCGCCGGGGCGTGGTCGCCGCGAGCGGCGGGGAGGGACGGGGATGAGCGGGCGGATACGACTGACGCTGGGCGCCTGGGCGGCCACGCTGATGGCCGCGTGCGCCCTGCTGCCTCTGGTCGAGCCGGCCACGTGGATCGTGCAGGCGGCCTTCCTGCTGGCCCTGCAATCGGGCGTGGGTGCCGCTGCCCGCAGGGTGCCGCTGGCCCGGCCGCTGACCATCGCCGCGCAAACCGTGGTCACCGTCGCGCTGCTGACCTTCGTGTTCGCCCGTGAGCAGGCCCTGGCCGGGCTGATCCCCGGGCCGCAGGCCTTCGACCGCTTCGCGGTCCTGCTCCAGCAGGGCGGGGACGACATCGCCCGGTACGCCATCCCGGCGCCCCTGGAATCCGACGGCATCCGGCTGATGCTCATCGGGGGGGTCCTGGTCATCGGGCTGCTGGTGGACACCCTCGCGGTGACGTTCCGCAGCGCCGCCCCGGCCGGGCTGCCCCTGCTCGCGCTGTACTCCGTGGCCGCCGGGCTGTCCGAGGGGGGCACGGACTGGCTGTGGTTCCTGGTGGCGGCGGCCGGATACCTGATGCTGCTCCTGGCCGAGGGGCGGGACCGGCTCTCGCAGTGGGGCCGGGTCTTCGGCGGTGCTCCGCGCACGTCCGGCGGGGAGCCGAGCGGCGCGGTCGCCCCGGTCCGCACCGGCCGGCGCATCGGCGTGGTCGCGCTGGGCATCGCCCTGGTGGTGCCGCTCGGCCTGCCGGCGATGAACGGCGGCCTGCTGGACTCCGTGGGAGCCGGCGCGGGCGGCGGCCCCGGCGGCGGGGGCACGATCTCCGCCGTGAACCCGCTGGTGTCGCTGCGGGACAGCCTGAACGCGGACGAGGACCAGCAGGTCCTGTCCGTGCGGACGAAGATGGAAGACGTCTCGGACCTGTATCTGCGGATCGTGTCCCTGGACGACTTCGACGGCACCACGTGGAAGCCGTCCCGGCGGTCCATCACCGCCGTCCCCGACGGCACCTTCCCGGCCCCGGTCGGCCTGAGCCCGGACGTCAAGCGCAGGGAGGTCGACACCACGATCACGGCGGCCGACTGGTACGCCCAGGACTGGCTGCCCATGCCGTACCCGCCGAGCGGGGTGCGCATCAGCGGCAACTGGCGCTACGAGCCGGTGGGCATGACCCTGGTCGGCGACCACGGACAGAACACGCGGGGCCTGACGTACCAGGTGAAGAGCCTGGAGATGCAGCCGACGGCGCGGCAGCTCGCCGCGGCGGGGCCACCGCCCGCGGACATCGAGGGCGACTTCACCGAGCTGCCCGACTCGCTGCCGTCGGTGGTGGGCCGCACCGCCCGCCAGGTCACGGCGGGCGCCGCCAACCCGTACGACCAGGCGGTCAAGCTCCAGGACTGGTTCGCCGTGACCGGTGGCTTCGAGTACGACACGCAGGTGCAGGTGGGCAGCGGCTCGCAGGCCATCGCCCGCTTCCTGAAGGACAAGCAGGGCTTCTGCGTGCACTTCTCCTTCGCGATGGCGGCGATGGCCCGCTCCCTGGGCATCCCGGCCCGGGTCGCGGTGGGCTTCGCGCCCGGTTCCCCGCAGGCGGACGGCTCGGTGTCGGTGGGGCTGCGCGACGCGCACGCCTGGCCGGAGCTGTACTTCGAGGGCGTGGGCTGGACCCGCTTCGAGCCCACCCCCAACCGCGGCTCGATGCCGTCGTACACCTTGCCGGACAGCCCCGACAGCTCGGTGCCGGACCCGGTGCGGCCGTCCGAGACGACGTCCACCGCGCCTTCCTCGGCGCCGTCGGCGAGCGAATCCTGCACGCCGGAGCAGAAGAAGCTGGACGGCGGCTGCGCGAGCGAGTCGCCGCAGGCGGCGCTCCCCACGGACGACGACGGCCCGAAGTGGTACGCGTTCCTGGTGTGGGCCCTCGCCGGTCTCGCCGTCCTCGCACTCCCCCTGGCGCCGATGCTGTGGCGGCTGCGGACGCGGACGGTCCGGCTCGGGGCGCACGGCCGCAGCGAGGCGGACGCGGCCCGGCACACGCTGGCCGTCTGGCAGGAGCTGACCGACACGGCGTGGGACTTCGGCATCACGCCGGACGAGTCGCAGACACCGCGCAAGGCGGCCGCCCGTATCGTGCGGCTGGGCGATCTCGACGCGGCGGCCGCGGCGTCGGTGCACCGGGTGGCGAACGCCGTGGAGCAGGTTCTGTACGCACCGCATCCCCGCCCCGTGGCCGGCCTCACGGAGGATGTCCGCCGTGCGGCGGCGGGCATGAGCGCGGCGGCGGGCCGTCCGGCGCGGCTCCGGGCGCTCGTGGCTCCCCGCTCCACGGTGCGGGTGGTGTGGGCGGCGTCGGCCCGGTGGACGGACGTCCGGGAGCGGGCCGTGGCGATGCGGCCGACCTTGCGGAAGGCATCTGGCCAGCAGGGCTGAGGGACACGTGGGCCAGCAGGGCTGAGGGATACGTCGGCTCAGGCCGGCCGGCGCGGGTGCGCCGGCCGGCCTTCGCGTCCCGGGTCCGGGGGCGGGCTCCCGCCTACTGGGCCGGGACGGCCTGCGCATAGGTGCCGAAGCATGCGTCAGGGGGTGACCACCGGCTCGGTGGCCACCCCCTGACGTACGTATGCGGACGTAGGTCTGGAGAGGCTGCGCGGAGGGCGAGGGCTAGTGGCCGCCCTGCTCGTCGCGGCGCTTCTGCCAGCGCTGCTCGATGCGGTCCATCACGGAGCGGCGCTGCCTGCCCTGTCGGCGGGCCTGGGGCCCGGCGCCACTGCCGGCCTGTTCGCCCGGCTTGGGAGCCTTGCGCCAGCCGGTGACGGCCAGCACCGCACAGCCCAGCATGACGAGGAAGCCCACGACGCTGAGCCAGACCTGCTTGGCGACCATTCCAGCCATGAGGAGCGCGATACCTACGAGGAAGCCGGCGACCGCCTGGTAGACCCGTCGCCGGGTGTACGTGCGCAGCCCGCTTCCCTCAAGCGCTGTCGCGAACTTGGGATCTTCGGCGTACAGCGCTCGCTCCATCTGCTCGAGCATGCGCTGCTCGTGCTCCGAGAGCGGCACGGAGTCCTCCTCATCGTGCAGTCGCCGGGGCGACCCGGGGGGTCCCTTCAGGATAGGCAGGGAATCGCCCCCGTGAAACCCGCCCCTCTGCGCCAATTGACCAACCGGACCCCGCCATGGGCGTCCCGGCTCGCTGAGGCTTGCATTCCCCGGCGGCCGACCCGTCATGCCGGAACGGTCTCCCTCGATCATACGGCGCGCCGCCCCCATTCGGGGGGCCTGTGGCGTACTCCATGCGCAGCCAAGGCGCTGATCAGCGGCGGTACCTCACGAAGCGGCTCAGGCCTCGGCAGCCCCATCGGTATCGCCGGCCCCACCAGCCGCACCGGTCCCGCCGGTCTCACCGAGCACGTGCAATTGCGTGGCCACGGAGTGGAAGGCGGGAAGCTCGGCCGCGGCCTCCTCCAGCTTCAGCAGCGCTTCCAGCGCCCCGGGCTCGGTGTCCACGAGGACGCCGGGCACGAGGTCGGCGAAGACCCGCACCCCGTGCACCGCGCCGACGCGCAGGCCCGCGGCCTCGACCAGGCTCGTGAGCTGCTCGGCGGTGAAGCGGCGCGGGACGGGGTCGCCCGTGCCCCATCGTCCGTTCGGGTCGTCGAGTGCCTGCCGGGCCTCCTTGAAGTGCCCTGCGATGGCGCGGGCCAGCACGGCACCGCCGAGGCCGGCGGCGAGCAGGCTGAGGACGCCCTCCGCGCGCAGGGCCGCCACCGCGTTGCGGACGCCTTCGGCCGGGTCGTCCACGTACTCCAGGACGCCGTGGCACAGCACGACGTCGTAACCACCGCGCTCGGCCACGTCGAAGAGGCCGTGGGCGTCACCCTGGACGCCCACGACGCGGTCGGCGACACCTGCCTCGGCGGCGCGGCGCTCCAGGGCGAACAGCGCGTTGGGGCTGGGATCGACGACGGTGACGCGGTGACCGAGACGGGCGACGGGCACCGCGAAGTTGCCGCTGCCGCCTCCGGTGTCGAGGACGTCCAGCGACTCCCGACCCGTGGCCTTGGCCCGGCGGTCCAGGGCGTCCTGAAGGACTTCCCAGACCACGGCGGTACGGAGTGAGGCGCGGGGGCGCATCGGGTCCGACACGGCAGTTGACTCCTCGGCGCGGCACCGCCTCTTGCGCGGCGGCGTGAACGGGGCGTCCTCCCCGGCCCCGGCCGGCGGGGAGGGAAGACTTCAGGCGTCCCCCACCCTATTGCCTCCGCCGCGGCGCCCGGGTGACCGGTGCCGGGAGGGAACTCGGGTCAGGCGCTCCCAGCACGGGCCACCGACCGGCCTCGCGTCGGACGCTCCCAGTCCGGGGCCACCGACCGGGCCCAGGACCCCGGCCCCGTCAGCCCGCGTCCGGCATGTCCCTCCCCGGGCCGGGGCCCTCGGGCCGGTCCTGGTCCGGGCGGGGCTGCGGGAGGACCGGCTGGAGGACCAGCATCCGCTCGACGAGGCGCAGGAACATCGCCACGTCCCGTATCAGGTCGTCGGCGTCCCGGCCGGTGGCGGCGCCCTGGATGCCGGCCTCGGCCCGCGCCCGGCGCCGGGCGCCTGCGGCGAACAGTGCGCTCCACTCCGTCAGTTCCGGCGCGATCTCGGGGAGCACTTCCCAGGCGCTCCGGATCTTGGCCCGGGCCCGGGGGGAGGTCTCCGGGCGCCCCCGGGCGGCGAGTACCGCGGCGGCGGTGCGCAGGGCGGCGAGGTGGGCCGTCGCGTAGCGCTCGTTCGGGGTTTCCAGGGCGATGGCCTCGTCGAGGCTCGCGCGGGCCTGGGCGAGCAGGTCGAGGGCGGCGGGCGGGGCCGTGGCCCGGCGCAGCACGGGGTGCACGTCGCTCGCCGGACCGGTCAGTGAGGGGGCAGGGCCGGTGGCGCGGCGCCGACGGGCGGCTGCTGCGTGATAGCTGGCCATGACGAACCTCCTGTCGTCTGTGTGACGGCACGTCCGGTCACGGAGTGCCGTATGTGACCCATCGTGAGGTATGGCACTGACAATCCGTTCTGACCTGCTGTTTTGCTTCGCTCGTAGGTTCGGAGTAGTTTTTGCACTGACCAGTCAGTTCAAATTCAGGGGAGACACGTGGGGGAACAGGCGGGAGGGGTGCGGATCGTCGCCGAGGGCCTCGGGATCAAGGGGCCACGGGGGTGGGCGGTCCGCGGGATCTCCGTCGACGCCGGGCCGGGCGCGCTCGTCGCGGTCGAGGGCCCGTCCGGGTCCGGCCGCACGTGCCTGCTGCTCGCGCTGACGGGGCGGATGAAGGTCTCGGAGGGCACGGCTTCGGTGGGCGACGCGAGGCTTCCGAAGCAGATGGCGGCGGTGCGGGGCAGCAGCGCGCTGGCGCACGTCCCGGGGGTCACCGACCTCGATCCGGCCCTGACCGTCGGCGAGCACCTGCGGGAGCGGGCGCTGCTCCAGCAGCGGTTCGGCGCGTCCCTGCGCGGTCTGCTGCGGCCCCGCAGCGAGCGCGCGGCCGAGGCCGGGCGGCGCGTCGACGCCGCCCTCGAAGCCGCCGGGCTCGACCTGGAGGCCCTGCCCAAGGGGCCGCGCACGGCCGTACGGGACCTGGAGCGCCTGGAGTCGCTGCGGCTGTCGGTGGCACTCGCCCTGGTCGGCGGGCCCCGGCTGCTGGGCATCGACGACACCGACCTCAAGCTCGCGGACGGTGAGCGGGAGGAGGTCTGGGCACTGCTCAGGTCGCTGGCCGATGCCGGGACGACGGTCGTGGCGGTGTGCAGCGAGGCCCCCGAGGGCGCCGTCAAGGTCTCCACCGCCCAGAACCCCGAGGAGCCGGCCCTCGAGGACGGCCCGGCCGATCAGGGAACCGAGCAGGCCGACCAGGCCGACCAGGCCGACCAGGCCGACCAGGGAGAGGAGAAGGCCGATGCGCTCGCCGAGACTGGCCGCGCTTGAGCTGCGCCGCTTCGGGCGGGGGAAGCTGCCGCGCGCCGCTCTGGTCGCGCTGCTGGTGCTGCCGCTGCTGTACGGCGCGCTGTACCTGTGGTCGTTCTGGGACCCGTACGGCCGTCTGGACAAGATCCCGGTGGCGCTCGTGAACGACGACAAGGGGGCGACCGCCGACGGGAAGAAGATCACGGCGGGCGACGACATCACGAAGGGGCTGCACGACAGCAAGACCTTCGACTGGCAGGAGGTGAGCGCCGCCGAGGCCCGCCGGGGCGTCGAGGACGGCAGCTACTACCTGTCACTCACCCTGCCCGCCGACTTCAGCGAGCGGATCGCCTCCAGCTCCGGGAACAGCCCGGAGACCGGCGCCCTCCAGGTGCACACGAACGACGCGAACAACTACATCGTCGGGCAGATCTCCCGGACGGTCTTCGGCGAGGTCCGGCAGGCGGCGTCCACGAAGACGTCCCGGTCGTTCCTGGACAAGATCTTCGTGTCGTTCTCCGACATCCACGGCAAGACCGTGAAGGCGGCGCAGGGCGCCGACCGGCTCAAGGGCGGCATCGGCAAGGCCGAGAAGGGTTCCAAGGACCTCGCCGACGGCCTGCGGAAGGCCAGGACCGGCAGCGGCAAGCTCGCCACGGGCCTGAAGAAGCTCCACACCGGCGCGGGCGACCTGGAGGACGGCTCGAAGCAGGTGGCCGAGGGCACGCAGAAGCTCGCCGACCGGGTCAACGGCACCGCCGGCAAGGTCGGCCCCTTCCTGAAGGGCAACGAGAAGACCATCGGCGACACCGCGCAGCTGGTCGCCGACTCCTCCGGGGTGATCCGCAAGCACCTGGACACCCTGGTGAAGACGGCCCCGACCGCCGCCAAGGGCGCCCGAGCGGCGTCCGGCACGCTGAACGACGTCTACGCCCGGCGCTGCGACGACCCCGTCCTGCCGGACGCGGCCTGCTCCGACCTGAAGAAGGCCAAGGACGCCGCCGCCGACGTCACGCTCATCGCGGACGACCTCAACACACTGGTCGCGGACCATGACGGCGACCTGGACAAGCTCGACAAGAACCTCGCCACCCTCCAGAAGCAGTCCCAGGCCCTCGCGAACCGCGCCCCGCACCTCTCCGAGGACCTCGCCGACGCCGTCAAGAAGATCAACAAGCTGAACGACGGGGCGGCCGAGGTCGCCGCCGGGGCGAAGAAGCTGCACAAGGGCATCGGCACGGCCAAGACCGGTGCCGTCGGCCTCGACAAGGGCGTCGGCAAGCTGAAGACGGGCGCCGACGACCTCAACGGCGGCATCTACAAGCTCGTCGGCGGCTCAGGGAAGCTCGCCGGCGGCCTGCACGACGGGGCGGAGAAGATCCCCGACTACGACGAACAGGACCGCGACCGGCGCACCGAGGTCATGGCCGATCCCGTCCGGCTCGCCTCCCAGGACCTGCACAAGGCTCCCAACTACGGCACCGGCTTCGCGCCGTACTTCATCCCGCTGTCCCTGTGGGTGGGTGCGATGGTGGCGTACATGCTGATCGCGCCCATGAACCGGCGTGCGCTCGCGGCGGGCGCCCCGGCGTGGCGGATCGCGTTGGCGGGCTGGCTGCCGGTGGCGACGATCGGGGTGTTGCAGACGGTGGCGCTGATGTCGGTGCTGCACTGGGCCGTCGGTCTGGAGATGGCCCGGGCGGCCGGGACGGTGGGCTTCCTGTTCCTGGTGACGGCGTGCTTCGCGGCGATCGTGCAGTGGCTGAACGCGCGCTTCGGGGCGGCGGGCCGGATCCTCGTCCTCGCGCTGCTGATGCTCCAGCTGACCTCGGCGGGCGGCACGTACCCCGTGCAGACCAGCCCCGGGTTCTTCAACGCGCTCCACCCGTTCCTGCCGATGAGCTACGTCGTCGAGGCCCTGAGGCGGCTCATCACGGGCGGTGGTCTCGAACCGGTGTGGCACGCGTGCGTGGTGCTGACGGCGTTCACCGCGGGCGCCCTCGCGCTGACCGCCGTGGCGGCCCGGCGGCGCCAGGTGTGGACGCTGGACCGGCTGCACCCGGAGCTGAGCCTGTGAGCCCCGCCGCCGCGCCCACCGACCTGCCCACCGGCACGTCAGCCCTCCCCACCGTCGCATCCCCCGGAAAGGTTCCTGTGACAATCAGGGCCATGGAAAGCAGCAGTGCCGCGTCGGGCGGCAGCACGCGCCGCGAGGCCACCCGGCAGAAGCTCTACGAGGCGGCCGTCACGCTCATCGCCGAGCAGGGTTTCTCCGCCACGACCGTGGACGAGATCGCCGAGCGTGCCGGGGTCGCGAAAGGCACGGTCTACTACAACTTCGCGAGCAAGTCCGTCCTCTTCGAGGAACTGCTGCGGCACGGAGTGGGTCTGCTGACCGCCTCCCTGCGGGACGCGGCCGAGCGGACCGCGCGGGAGGGCGGCAGCAAGGTCGACGCCCTGGACGCGATGATCCGCGCCGGGCTGGTCTTCATCGACCGCTACCCGGCCTTCACCCAGCTGTACGTGGCCGAGCTGTGGCGTACCAACCGGGCCTGGCAGTCCACGCTGATGGTGGTCCGGCAGCAGGCCGTCGCGGTCGTGGAAGACGTCCTGCGCGAGGGTGTCGGCAACGGCGAGTTCAGCGAGGAGATCGACGTGCCGCTGACGGCGGCGGCACTGGTCGGCATGGTCCTGGTCGCCGCGCTCGACTGGAAGTCGTTCCAGCCGGAGCGTTCCCTGGACGACGTCCACGCGGCCCTCTCGCGGCTGCTCCAGGGGCGGGTGAGCGGCTGCCGCTGACCGCGCTGCGGCCACCGCGCGAAAGCGCCGGTCCGCTGTGGCCGCGTCCCCCGCGGGCCACCTCGAACCGGCGCCTTCCCTGCTCCCCCGTTCTCCTGCTCCCCCGTACGTTCCCCCCGCAGGACCCCCGTTGCGGTCGTCCCCCGGTTCTCCCCCGTGCCTCGCTCCCGCCGACACCGCCGGCGGAAGGAGCGGATCGTGGGCCGGCTCCGTTCCGGCGCCCCGTGTCGCCGGTGCCGGAGCCGTGCCCCTCTCCGTGTCTCCACTCTCCCGTCCGCGCAGGTCGTCCCCCATCCGCGCGCGTACTCAACTCCCCGGCTAGGTACGGATACTCAGACCTGCGCCCGGGGCCCCACAACGCTGTGTCGCCGCCTGGTCACGATCGCCTCCGCGCCCGTACTCGGAGGCGGCCGACGGGGGCTGTCGGCGGGGCCGTCCGCGGGGGCTGTCGGCGGAGGCTGTCGGTGGGGGCCGATAAAGTCGCCGCATGGCACGGATTGCGGTGATCGGCGCCGGGATGGGCGCGCTGACGGCTGCCGCCCGGCTGGCCGTCGCGGGCCACCGGGTGGCGGTGTACGAGCGGACGGACACCTACGGCGGAGCGCTGCGCCGCTTCGAGCGCGACGGCTTCTCCTTCGACACCGGCCCCGCCCTGCTGCCGCTGCCCGCCGTCTACCGCGATCTGTTCGTGAAGACCGGCAAGGAGCCGCTGGAGTCCTGCGTCGAGCTCGTCCAGGTCGACCCGTCGTCCCGGCACATGTTCGCGGACGGCACCGAGGTGTCGCTGCCGAACGCCTCGCGCGCGGGCGTCGTCGCCGCTCTGGACGAAGGGCTCGGCGCGGGCGCCGGGAAGCGCTGGGGCGACTTCCTGGTCCGGGCCCGTGAGGCCTGGGACCGGACCCGCCGGCCGCTGCTGGAGGAGCCGCTCTGGCCGAACTGGCAGGTGCTGGCCGAGCGCGAGCCCTACCCGTCGGTGCCGCACAAGCGGCTGCTGCGCACCCGCCGGGCCCGCACCCTGGCCGAGGTCGGCGCCTGGGAGCTGCGCGACCCCCGGCTCGCGGCACTCCTGGAGAGCCACGCCCTCGGGTACGGCCTGGATCCCCGGGCCGCTCCCGCGAGTGCGGCCGTCCTGCCGTACATGGAGCACGCCTTCGGCACCTGGTACGTGCGCGGCGGCCTGCGCGAGCTGGCGCGGGCGGTGTACGAGCGGTGCCGGGCCCGCAGGGTCGAGTTCCATTTCGGCGCCGAGGTCACCGGGGTACTGGAGAAGGACGGCCGGGCGTCCGGGGTGGAACTCGCCGAGGGGTCGGTCGCGGAGGCGGACTTCGTGGTCGCCGGTGTCGCATCCGGCATCCTGGCCCGGCTGACTCCCGGCACCGTCCTGCGGGGCGAGAGCGAGGTCCCGCCGCAGCCCGCGGCGGCCGGCCGGCTGACCCTTCTTCTCGCGCTGCGCGGCCCCCGCCCCGCGGGCACGGCACACCGCACAGTGGTGCACGCCCCGGACCGCGAGGCCGAGCTGGAGGCCCTGTTCGGCACGGGCGCCGGACAGGGCCGTCCGACGGTCACGGTGCTACGGCCCGACGACCCCCGCCCGGCCCCGGCGGACCACGAGGCGGTCACCGTCACGACGGCGGTGCCCGCGCGGCCCGGCCGGCCTCACGGCGACCTCGTGGACCACATGATCACCGCCGCCGGACGCGCCGTACCCGGTCTGCGGGACCGCCTCCTCTGGCACGAGGCGCGCACCCCGGACGACACCGCGGACGAAACGGGTGCGGAGGGCGGGGCGGTACCGGTGCCGGCGCTGGCGGCGGCCGGCGGGCGGCTGCTGCACCCGTCCAACGGCACGCGGTTGCCCGGCCTGTTCACCGTGGGCGGCTGGGCCCACCCCGGCGGCGGACTGCCGCACGCGGGCATGTCGGGCGCGCTGGTCGCGGGACTGATCGTGGAGGGGCCGGAGTTCCGCGGCTCGCAGTGAAACGCGACGCCCGGCGGCACCGGGGCCTCACAAGACGCCCCGGCGGGATCTGAGCCTCAGAAACGGTACTGCTCGTCGAAGCCGTTGCCCTGCGGCTGCTGCCCGCCGCCCTGGTACGGGTACGGCTGCTCCGGCGGCAGCTCCTGCCCGTACTCGTCGGTGTTGCGCTGCTGCGGGACCCACACCCCGCCGGGCGGGGTCTCGCCGCCGTAGGTGCCGGCGTACTGCTGCCGGCCACTGGCGTCGTAGCCCTGCTGCTGACCGTAGTACTGCTGGTCGCCGTAGGTGCCGTCGTACGTGCCCTGGCCGTAGTTCGACGAGCCGATGTACGGGTCGGAGTAGGCGGCGTACTGCTGCTGGCCGGTGGCGTCGTAACCCTGCTGCTGACCGTAACCGGAGTAGTCGTGGGCGTAGGACTGGTCGGCGGCCTGGGCGGCGTACTGGTCGTGGCCCTGCTGCCCCGTGGCCTGGTACCCGCTGTCGTAGGTGCCGTAGGAGCCGGTGTCCTCCGGCATGGGCTGCGGCTCGTAGACGGCCGTGGTCTCGGCGGCCGTCGGCTGGTGGGCGGGGCGGGCGGGGGTGAAGACGTCGTCACGGTCGTAGTCGTCGTCCTGGCCGTAGGCGGCGGTGTCGCGGCGGTAGGCGCCCGCCTCGTCGTCGTAGCCGCCCTCGGCCTCCAGGCCGGAGACCTCCAGCGTCGGTTCCTGGCGGCCGCGCTCACCGCGGCGGCGCTTGCTGCCGCCCAGGGCGGGCGCGTTCACCGCCCAGCCGGCCGCGAAGCCGCTGCGGAACGACAGGGTGACGTAGGTCTGGCCGACCGCGAAGGCGGCAGCGCCGAGGCCGATCACGACGACCGACGGGATCAGGACGCCGACGACGACACCGAGGAACCCGACGAAGGCCAGAAGCCGCCAGCGCAGCCGCGCCTTGTACTGCAGCAGCACCTCACCCAGCAGCCACAGCGCGACGATGCCGAACGCGATGTAGAGGACCGTCCAGCCCATGTACGCCCCTCTCCCAGTGGCCGCTACGCAGTGTGTCGTATACCGGTGCGAACGGTCTAGGCCTGCGATGAATGGTGCAGGCCAAGGTTCTCGTAGATTTCCAGTGTCGCGGTGGAGTTGTTGAGCGTGATGAAGTGCAAGCCGGGCACCCCCTCGGCGAGCAGCTGCGCACAGAACTCCGTGGCGAATTCGATACCAATGGAGCGTACAGCGGCCGGATCGTCTTGTGCTGTGAGGATCCGCTCTTTCAGGGCGGCCGGGAACGCGGCGTTGGTGAGCGAGCCGATCCGCTCCAGCGTCTTCACGCTGGCGATCGGCATGACCTCGGGGATGATCGGGGTGTCGCAGCCGGCGGCCGAAACCCGGTCGCGCAGCCGGAGGTAGTCCTCCGGCTGGAAGAACATCTGCGTGATGGCGTAGTCCGCGCCCGCCCGGCACTTGTCGACGAAGTGGCGGACGTCGGTGTCCCAGTCGAGGGAGCGCGGGTGCATGGCCGGGAAGGCGGCGACACCCACGCAGAAGTCTCCGGACGCCTTGATCAGCTCGACGAGTTCGGCGGCGTAGGCGAGGCCGCGGGGGTGCGGCACCCAGTCGCCCATGGGGTCGCCGGGCGGGTCGCCGCGCAGGGCGAGCATGTTGCGGATCCCGGCGTCGGCGTACTGGCCGATGATGTTGCGCAGGTCGGCCACCGAGTGGTCGACCGCCGTGAGGTGGGCGATCGGGGTGAGGGTGGTGTCGGAGGCGATCGCCTCGGTCGCCTTGACCGTGCCCGCGCGGGTGGAACCGCCCGCGCCGTAGGTCACGGAGACGAAGTCGGGCGCCACCGCCTCGACCCGGCGCAGCGCGTTCCACAGGTTCCGCTCGCCCTTCGGGGTCTTGGGGGCGTAGAACTCGAACGAGTACGTCGTCTTGCCGTCCGCGAGCATGTCGCGGACGGTGCGGGCGTGGTCCGACCTGATGGATGCGGTGCCGAGGGCCATACGGGCAGGTTAGCCAGGGGAGGTCGGTCCCCCAACCGTGAGCCGCGTTTTGCCCGGATTGTCCACTTGTTGTCCATCCCTTGGACAACTGTCTCGCCCCGGCCTGTCAATCGGACACGCCCTGGACCTCCCGCAGCCGCTTCGCGAACCCGGCCGCTGCGGCCCCCGGGTCGTCGGCCTCGGTGATCGCCCGAACGACGACGACACGCCGGGCGCCCGCTTCCAGGACCTGGTCGAGGTTGCCGAGGTCGATGCCGCCGATGGCGAACCAGGGACGGTCGGTGCCGAGGGCGGCGGTGTACCGGACGAGGTCCAGGCCGGGCGCGTGACGGCCGGGCTTGGTGGGGGTCGGCCAGCACGGGCCGGTGCAGAAGTAGTCCACGCCCGGCTGGACGGCTGCCGCGGCGGCCTCGGACTCGGCGTGGGTGGAGCGGCCGATCACGACATCGTCGCCGAGGAGCGCGCGGGCCGCGGGGACCGGGAGGTCGCCTTGGCCGAGGTGCAGCACGTCGGAGCCGGCGGCGTGCGCGACGTCCGCCCGGTCGTTGACCGCGAGCAGCTTGCCGTGCCGGGCACAGGCGTCGGCGAAGACGGCCAGGTGCTCCAGCTCCTCAGCGGCCTCCATGCCCTTGTCCCGCAACTGCACGATGTCGACCCCGCCGGTCAGCACGGCGTCGAGGAACGCCCCCAGATCGCCCTGCCGCTTGCGCGCGTCGGTGCAGAGGTAGACCCGGGCGTCGGCGAGCCGGGCGCGGGCGGTGGCGGCGGCGGTGCCGGTCATGCGTGTCCCCCTGGGTGTGTCGTGGCGGTGCGGGCCGGTGGGCCCGTCCGTGCGTCGGCGGCGGGCGGGAACGCCCGCGCGGCTACCGGCGGCGGACGGGAGGGCCCGCGCGGGTACCGGCGGCGTGCGGCTCGGGAGCGCGCCCTGTCCCGCTGCGCACGCCTCGGGCACCCTACGCCTGCCCGCGGGTCCCGCCGCGTCCCGGTGGCCGCGCGCGGCCCCTGCGGGGAACACCGACCGGCCCGGCCGGGCGCGAACCACCCCGGGCCGTGGCCCCTCGGGTCACGGCCCCTCTTCGGGCGGCTGTTCAGGTCCGGCCCCGCTCGCGCGGCACCGGACGGTTGTCCGGTCGAGCCGGGTCAGACCGCGAGCGCCTGGGCGCGGCGCTTCACCTCCGTGCCGCGATTCTCGCTGAGCGCCTGTGCGGGGGTGCCGGGCAGGCTGGGGTCCGGGGTGAAGAGCCACTCCAGCATCTCTTCGTCCGTGAAGCCGTCGTCCCGCAGGAGCGTCAAGGTCCCGGACAGGCCCTTGACGACCTTGTCCCCGTCGATGAAGGCGGCGGGGACGTGCAGCGCGCGGTTCTCACCGCGGCGTACGGCGATGAGCTGGCCCTCCTTGACCAGCTGCCGCACACGCGTCACCTCGACGCCGAACTGTTCGGCGATGTCGGGGAGGGTGAGCCAGGCGGGGACGAGAGCATCGATCTTTGCGTCAATCTCGGTCACGGAAACCAGCCTGCCATCTGCCACTGACAGTCGGAAGTCGGCCCGGTCCACGCGGCGGCCCTGCCTGGCCCGGCAGGGCCGCCCGGACGGCTCCACGAGGGCCGTGGGCTCAGGCCGTCGCCGCCTTCATGGGCCTGGCCGGATCCGTCAGCAGCACCGGATTCATCGCGGTGCCCGACTCGATCAGGCGGCGGCCCTGCGCGAGGTCCCGGGGCCGGCCCACCGCCAGCAGCGCCACCAGCCGCTCACCGCGCAGCCAGCACACCGTCCAGGCCGGTCCGGCGGCGTCGCCCCGCCACAGGACGGTGTCCGCGGCCGCGTGGTGCCCGGCGTACTGGACGAACCGCCCGAACTGCTCGGACCAGAAGTACGGCACCGGGTCGTACACCGCCCGCGTCTCCCCCGTGGCCCGGCCGGCGATGTTCACGGCGACCGTGCGCGGCCCCTGGAGGGCGTTGTCCCAGTGGTGGACCAGCAGGCGCTCGCCGTAGCGCCCCGAGGGGAAGGAGGCGCAGTCGCCGACGGCGTACACGTCCGGCACGGACGTGCGCAGATGCTCGTCGGCCACGATCTCGCCGTGCGCGCCGAACTCGATGCCGGAGCCGGCCAGCCAGGCCGTCGCGGGGCGGGCGCCGATGCCGACGACGACCGCGCCCGCGGGCAGCCGCGAGCCGTCGTCCAGGAGGACCGCGCCCGGCTCGACGCGCTCCACGCGCGCGTGCGTCCGCAGGGTCACCCCGGCGTCGGCGTACCAGCCGGTCATCGGGGCGGCGACCTCGGCGGGCAGCGCTCCGGCGAGCGGCCGTTCCGCGGCCTCGACGACGGTCACGGCGCAGCCCGCCTCGCGGGCGGCCGTGGCGAACTCGGCGCCGATCCAGCCCGCTCCGACGACCACGATGTCGTGCTTGCGGGCCAGCACCGGCCGCAGCCGTTCGGCGTCGTCCAGGGTGCGCAGCAGATGCACGCCGGGCACGCCCTCGGCGCCGGGCAGCCGGACCGGTTCGGCGCCGGTCGCGACGACCAGGACGTCGTAGGGCACGGGCCCGTCCTCGGTGTCGAGTTCATGGTCGGCGGGGCGCAGGCCCAGCACCTCGCAGCCGAGCCGCACTTCGACGCCGAGGGCTTCGAAGTCGACGTCGAAGGCGGAACCCTCGGCCCTGCCGAGCAGGACGGCCTTGGACAACGGGGGCCGGTCGTAGGGCTGGTGGGGCTCGGCGCCGAGCAGGATCACGTCACCGGTGAAGCCCCGCTCGCGCAGGGCGACGGCGGTCTGCACCCCGGCCATCCCCGCACCCGCCACGACGACGCGCCGCGGCGCGGACGAACCTGGTTCCTGCGTCTGCTCGCTCACCTGATCACCATAGACACCTGACACATTGTCAGTCAGTGCTCATGCGCCGTGACCTGCTCCACAACGCTCGTGCCGTGACCCTGCCCGGACTCCCACTCCCAGGTCTCCTCCAGCCGCACCCGCCCGTCGGACAGCTCCACGACCGCCGACACGCAGTGCCCCGAGGACGTGGTCCCGTCCCGCTTGAGCTGGACGTACCGGAAGTCCAGCCGGTCCCCTTCCCGGGTACCCACGAGACGGCCGCGTACGACGTCGCCGCCCGCGTACTCGGCCCAGATCTCGCCCTCCCGCTCGTGGTACGTGAACCGGGTGCGGGTGCCCACCTGGCCCGGTGCCTGGTCGGCGACCGGGGCGAGGACGAGACCGTCGAGGGACCGGGCCATGGGTGAGGCTCCCTTACTGCGGGACAGGGCATCGGGCTAGGGTGGCCAAGGTAAAGCACTCGCGGGAGCCCGGACGCACCGGGCTGAGAGGGAGGCTGGCGGCCTCCGACCGTACGAACCTGATCCGGGTCATGCCGGCGAAGGGAGGGGCTGGACGCCCATGTCGCCTACGTCCACATCGTCCGACGTCCTGGTCATCGGGGGCGGGATCATCGGCCTGGTCACGGCCTGGCGGGCCGCGCAGCGCGGGTTCGCCACGGCCGTCGTCGACCCCGAGCCGGGCGGCGGGGCCGCACAGGTCGCGGCCGGCATGCTGGCCGCCGTCACGGAACTGCACTACGGCGAGCAGACCCTGCTCGGCCTGAACCTCGCCTCCGCCCGGCGCTACCCGGACTTCGCCGCCGAGCTCACCGAGCTGACCGGCCGGGACCTCGGCTACCGCCGCTGCGGCACGCTCGCCGTCGCCCTGGACGCCGACGACCGGGCCCACCTGCGCGAACTGCACGCCCTGCAACAGCAGTCGGGCCTGGAATCGCAGTGGCTGTCCGGGCGCGAGTGCCGGCGTCTGGAGCCGATGCTCGCGCCGGGCGTGCGCGGCGGGCTGCGGGTCGACGGCGACCACCAGATCGACCCGCGGCGGCTGGCCGGCGCCCTGGTCGCCGCCTGTGAGCGGGCGGGCGTGGTCCTCCACCGGACGTGGGCGGAGCGGCTGACCGTCGTACGGGACCGGGCCGCGGGTGCCGTCCTGGCCGACGGGACCGAAGCGGCCGCCGGGCAGGTGGTGCTGGCGGGAGGGAGCCTCAGCGGGCGGCTCGCCGGGGTCCCGGACGACGTGCTGCCTCCCGTGCGGCCGGTGAAGGGGCAGGTCCTGCGGCTGACCATGCCGCTGCGGCACGGGCCGTTCCTGAGCCGGACCGTGCGCGCGGTGGTGCGCGGCAGCCACGTCTACCTGGTGCCGCGCGAGAGCGGCGAACTCGTCGTCGGGGCCACGAGCGAGGAGCTGGGCTGGGACACCACCGTGACCGCGGGCGGCGTGTACGAGCTGCTGCGCGACGCGCACGAGCTGGTCCCGGGCATCACCGAGCTGCCGCTCACGGAGACCCGGGCCGGGCTGCGACCCGGCTCCCCCGACAACGCGCCCCTGCTCGGCCCGACGGGTCTGGAGGGTCTGCTGCTGGCCACCGGGCACTACCGCAACGGCGTCCTGCTCACGCCGGTGACCGGCGACGCCCTGGCGCACGCCCTGGCCACGGGTGAACTCCCGGATGAGGCCCGGCCCTTCAGCCCGAAGCGCTTCAGCACCGCCACCGCACTCACGGAGCAGCCCGCATGAACATCTCCGTCAACGGCGAGTCCCGGGACGTCCGGCCCGGCACCGCTCTCGACACCGTCGTGAGGTCGCTCACCGCCTCGCCGTCGGGCGTGGCCGCCGCCCTCAACGAAACCGTCGTCCCGCGCACGCAGTGGCCCGCCACGCCCCTCTCCGAGGGAGACCGGGTGGAAGTCCTCACGGCCGTCCAAGGAGGCTGACCATGGCCGACGATCCGTTCGTCCTCGGTGGTACGTCGTTCACGTCCCGTCTGATCATGGGCACGGGCGGAGCGCCCAGCCTGGAGGTGCTGGAGCGGTCGCTCGTCGCCTCGGGGACGGAGCTGACGACCGTCGCGATGCGCCGGGTGAACGCCTCGGTGCACGGTTCGGTGCTCTCCGTCCTGGACAGGCTCGGCATCCGGGTGCTGCCCAACACGGCCGGCTGCTTCACGGCCGGCGAGGCCGTCCTCACGGCCCGCCTCGCGCGCGAGGCCCTCGGCACCGACCTGGTCAAACTGGAGGTCATCGCCGACGAGCGCACGCTGCTGCCGGACCCGATCGAGACGCTGGAGGCGGCCGAGACGCTGGTCGACGACGGGTTCACGGTGCTGCCGTACACCAACGACGACCCCGTGCTGGCGCGGAAGCTTCAGGACGCGGGCTGCGCGGCGATCATGCCGCTGGGCTCGCCGATCGGCTCCGGTCTCGGGATCCGCAACCCGCACAACTTCCAGCTGATCGTGGAGCACGCGCACGTGCCGGTGATCCTGGACGCCGGTGCCGGTACGGCCTCGGACGCGGCGCTGGCGATGGAGCTGGGGTGCGCGGGTGTGATGCTCGCCTCGGCGGTGACGCGGGCGCAGGAGCCCGTGCTGATGGCCGACGCCATGCGGCACGCGGTGGAGGCGGGGCGGCTGGCGTACCGGGCCGGGCGGATCCCCCGGCGGCATTTCGCGCAGGCGTCGTCACCGGCGGAGGGAATGGCCGCCCTGGACCCGGAACGGCCCGCTTTCCAGTAGGGGCTTGTCCACACGTCACAGGTCGGCTGCAGTCGCGCCCCGGAACCGGGCGGGGCGGGAGAGCTGTCGGTGCCGGCTCGTACACTCGCCTGCGTGGACACGACCCTTCAGGACCCCTTGGTCGGGCAGGTGCTCGACGGCCGGTATCGCATCGACGCGCGGATCGCGGTCGGCGGGATGGCCACGGTCTACCGGGCCGTGGACACCCGGCTCGACCGGATCCTCGCGGTCAAGGTGATGCACCCCGCGCTCGCGGTCGACGCCTCGTTCGTCGAGCGGTTCATCCGCGAGGCGAAGTCGGTGGCCCGGCTGGCCCATCCGAACGTGGTGCAGGTCTTCGACCAGGGCACCGACGGCTCGTACGTGTACCTGGCGATGGAGTACGTGGCGGGCTGCACCCTGCGCGACGTGCTGCGCGAGCGCGGGGCCCTGCAACCGCGCGCCGCCCTGGACATCCTGGAGCCGGTGCTGGCCGCGCTGGGCGCCGCCCACCGCGCCGGTTTCGTGCACCGCGACATGAAGCCCGAGAACGTCCTCATAGGGGACGACGGCCGGGTGAAGGTCGCCGACTTCGGGCTCGTCCGGGCCGTGGACACGGTGACGAACACCACCGGCACCGTCCTCGGCACGGTCTCGTACCTCGCGCCGGAGCAGATAGAGGACGGCACCGCCGATCCCCGCGTCGACGTGTACGCGTGCGGTGTGATGCTGTACGAGATGCTGACGGGCGACAAGCCGCACGACGGGGACTCCCCCGCCGTGATCCTCTACAAGCACCTCCACGAGGACGTGCCCCCGCCCTCGGCCGCCGTGCCCGGTATGGCGTACGAGCTCGACGAGCTGGTGGCCTCGGCGACGGCCCGCACCCCGCAGATCCGTCCGCACGACGCGGTGGCGCTGCTCGCGCAGGTCCGCGACGGACGCGGCCGGCTGAGCGAGGAGCAGCTGGACGCCGTGCCGCCGCAGGCGCTCGCGGTGGACCACGACAACGGCGACGACCGGACGACCGTGATCCCGCGCGCCCTGACCACACCGCGCCCGCTGCCGGTGAACGAGGACGACGAGGCCTCCGGAGCCGGCCTCGACCGCACCAGCCGCTTCGCGTCCCCGCCGCCGCCCCCGCCGTCCCGGCGCCGCCCGGGATCCCGGCGCGGACCGGCGGCGATCGTCGTCGCCGTGCTGCTCGTGCTGGGCATCGGCGCGGGCGTCTGGTACATCAACTCCGGCCAGTTCACCGAGGTCCCGCCGCTGCTGGCGAAGACGCAGGAGCAGGCCGAGGACCGGCTGCGGGACGCCGGTCTCGAACTCGGCAAGGTCGAGCACGCCTACAGCGACACCGTGGAGCGCGGCCGGATCATCAGCAGCGACCCGGAGGCCGGGGAGCGCATCCGCGGCAACGCCTCGGTGAGCGTCACCGTCTCCGACGGTCCCGAGACCGTGCGGGTGCCCGCTCTGGCGGGCCAGAAGCTGGACCGGGCGCGGGCCCGGCTGAAGGAGGGCGGGCTGGAGCCGGGCATGGTCACGCGGGAGTTCAGTGAGGACGTACCGCGTGGCTCGGTGGTCTCCGCGCGGCCGGCCGACGGCACGAAGGTGCGCTCGGGCACGGCCGTCGCGCTGGTCGTCAGCAAGGGCAGCCCCATCGACATCCCCGACGTCACCGGCTCGGACGAGGCCGACGCCAGGTCCGAGCTGGCCGAGGCCGGCCTCAAGGTGAAGATCGCCACCGAGCGGGTCAACTCCTCCGAGTACGACAAGGGCCAGGTCGTCCGGCAGACGCCGGCGTCCGGCGGCACGGCGGCCGAGGGCGACACCGTGACGCTGACGCTGTCGAAGGGCCCGGAGATGATCGAGGTCCCGGACGTGGTCGGCGACAGCGTCGACGACGCCACGCGGGCGCTGGAGGGCGCCGGATTCCAGGTCGACGAGGACCGCGGTCTGCTCGGCCTGTTCGGAGACGAGGTCAAGAGCCAGTCCGTCGAGGGCGGTCGGACCGCGCCCAAGGGTTCGACGATCACCATCACGATCAGATGACGACGGCGGGCGGGAGCCCGTGGACGGGACGGGGCCGGACGCATGACACCCTGAACGGGTGAACAGTCAGCTGTCCGGCCCCTCCCGCAACCCCGTGGGCGGCCACGTCCCGGTGGCGGGCGGGCTCCACACCGTAGGCTTGTCGTACGCCCGTGATCTGGGGGCGGAGGCCGTCCAGGTCTTCGTCGCCAACCCGCGCGGCTGGGCCACGCCCACCGGCAACCCGAAACAGGACGAGGCGTTCCGCGCGGCGTGCGCGGACGGGTCGGTCCCGGCCTATGTGCACGCCCCCTACCTGATCAACTTCGGCTCGCACACCGAGGCGACCGTGGAGCGGTCGGTGGAGTCGCTGCGGCACTCGCTGCGGCGCGGCCGGGAGATCGGGGCGCTCGGCGTGGTCGTGCACACCGGCAGCGCGACCGGCGGCCGGGAGCGGTCGGTGGCCCTGAAGCAGGTGCGGGAGCACCTGCTGCCGCTGCTGGACGAGCTGACCCACGACGACGACCCGTTCCTGCTGCTGGAGTCGACGGCAGGACAGGGCGCCTCGCTGTGCTCGCGGACGTGGGACTTCGGCCCGTACTTCGAGGCGCTGGACGCCCATCCGATGCTCGGCGTGTGCCTGGACACCTGCCACATCTATGCCGCGGGGCACGACCTGACCGGCCCGAGCGGCATGCACCAAACGCTGGACCTGCTCGTGGACACCGTGGGCGAGGGCCGGCTGAAGCTGATCCACGCCAACGACTCCAAGGACGTGGTGGGCGCCCACAAGGACCGGCACGAGAACATCGGCGTCGGCCACATCGGCGAGGACCCGTTCCGGGCCCTGATGACGCACCCCGCGACTGCGGGCGTACCGCTGATCATCGAGACGCCGGGCGGCAAGCAGGGGCACGCGGCGGACGTGGAGCGGCTGAAGAAGCTGCGCGACGGCTGACGCCTCAGAGGTCGGGGCCGTCCCCCGGCAGTTCCTGGTACGAGTAGCGCTGCTCCTGCCAGGGGTCGCCGATGTTGTGGTAGCCGCGTTCCTCCCAGAATCCCCGCCGGTCGGCGGTCATGTACTCCACGCCGCGCACCCACTTGGGGCCCTTCCAGGCGTAGAGGTGGGGCACGATCAGGCGCAGCGGGAAGCCGTGCTCGGCGGTGAGCAGTTCGCCGTCCTTGTGGGTGGCGAAGAGCACGTGCTCGTCGGCGAAGTCGGACAGTCTCAGGTTGGAGCTGAATCCGTACTCGGCCCACACCATCACATGGGTGACGTCGTCGGCGGGCGGGGCGAGGTCCAGGAGCGTGCGCGCGGGGATGCCGCCCCACTCGGCGCCCAGCATGCTGAACTTCGTCACGCAGTGCAGATCGGCCACCACGGTGGTGTGGGGCAGGGCCGTGAACTCCTCATGGGTCCAGCAGTGCTTGCCGCCGCCCGCGGTGGCGCCGAAGACCCGGAACTCCCAGCGCTCGGGCCGGAACTTGGGGACGGGCCCGTAGTGCGTGACCGGCCAGCCGCGTTGCAGCCGCTGTCCCGGGGGCAGGTCCGGCTGCGCCGCTCCTGCTGGATCGCGCCCTTCTCCCGATTCGTGTTCCAGCGGCTGACCCATGACTCCATCCTGACAGACCCCGGGTGATGCCCCTGACCGGGCCCACTCCGAAAAGGGACAAACTCAAACTAAGCATGCCCTTACTTACTAAGTGCAGACTTACTGGACGATCTTCTTCACCAGTGGAATCATGCGGCGCAACCTGCCAGTTCCCCCGCATGGAAGGAGCCTCTGCGATGCAGGGCGACCCCGAGGTCCTCGAATTCCTCAACGAGCAGCTGACCGGCGAGCTGACGGCGATCAACCAGTACTGGCTGCATTACCGGATCCAGGACAACAAGGGCTGGACCAAGCTCGCCAAGTACACGCGTGAAGAGTCCATCGACGAGATGAAGCACGCGGACAAGATCACCGAACGCATTCTCATGCTGGACGGCCTGCCCAACTACCAGCGGCTCTTCCATGTACGGGTCGGCCAGACGGTCACCGAGATGTTCCAGGCGGACCGGCAGGTCGAGGTCGAGGCGATCGACCGGCTCAGGCGCGGCATCGAGGTGATGCGCAGCAAGGGCGACATCACGTCCGCGAACCTCTTCGAGACGATCCTGGAGGACGAGGAGCACCACATCGACTACCTGGACACGCAGCTGGAGCTGATCGAGAAGCTCGGTGAGGCGCTGTACATCGCGCAGCAGATCGAGCAGCCGAGCTGAGGCCTGCCGTCAGGCGGCGTCTTCCAGCTCCGTGAGCACCGGCTCGCCCCGGTCGGCCAGATCGCGGCGGGGGCAGGATCCCCTGCCCAGGATGGCCTGGATGCGGCGTACACAGGACCCGCAGTCCGTGCCCGCCTTGCAGGCGGAGGCTATCTGGCGGGGGGTGCAGGCGCCGCCGTCCGCGTGCTGCTTGACCTGCTGCTCGGTGATCCCGAAGCAACTGCAGACGTACACGCGGTTCACCTCCGACGGGTCGTTCTCGATGTGCCGTCCCCGTTGATCGGTGAGGCTAACCTAACCTTACCCGTCGGGTCCGGGGCGCAAAAGTGGAGAGGGGCGCGGATCGTGTGATCCGCGCCCCAGTCCTTGCCCCGGTAAGAGGCGGACCCGTCACTGGCCCCTGTACATCACTGGTCCCGGTACATCTCGGCCACGAGGAACGCCAGGTCGAGCGACTGGCTGCGGTTGAGCCGCGGGTCGCAGGCCGTCTCGTAGCGCTGGTGCAGGTCGTCGACGAAGATCTCGTCGCCGCCGCCCACGCACTCGGTGACGTCGTCACCGGTGAGCTCCACGTGGATGCCGCCCGGGTGGGTGCCGAGGGCCTTGTGCACCTCGAAGAAGCCCTTGACCTCGTCGAGCACGTCGTCGAAGCGGCGGGTCTTGTGCCCGGAGGCCGCCTCGAAGGTGTTGCCGTGCATCGGGTCGGTCACCCAGGCCACGGTCGCGCCCGAGGCGGTGACCTTCTCGACCAGCTCGGGGAGCTTGTCGCGGACCTTGTCGGCGCCCATGCGGACGATGAAGGTCAGCCGGCCCGGCTCACGCTCGGGGTCGAGGCGCTCGATGTACTGCAACGCGTCCTCGGCGGTGGTCGTCGGACCCAGCTTGATGCCGATGGGGTTGCGGATCTTCGAGGCGAACTCGATGTGCGCGTGGTCCAGCTGGCGGGTGCGCTCACCGATCCACACCATGTGCCCGGAGACGTCGTACAGCTGCCCCGTGCGCGAGTCGACCCTGGTCAGCGCGGACTCGTAGTCGAGCAGCAGCGCCTCGTGCGAGGCGTAGAACTCGACCGT
This sequence comes from Streptomyces sp. SID5643, assembly GCF_009872555.1. Lineage (NCBI taxonomy): Bacteria > Bacillati > Actinomycetota > Actinomycetes > Kitasatosporales > Streptomycetaceae > Streptomyces > Streptomyces sp. SID5643. Next base: position 37,972 of record NZ_WWIC01000158.1, on the reverse strand, counting down.
CTTGAACTCCTCCGGGTCGGCCCCGCAGGCGTGCATGAAGTTCAGCGCGTTGTCGATCTCGCGCGCCAGCTGCTCGTAGCGCTGGCCCGACGGGGACGACTTCACGAAGTCCTGGTTCCAGGCGTGCACCTGGCGCAGGTCGGCGTAGCCGCCGGTGGTGAAGGCGCGCACCAGGTTCAGCGTGGAGGCGGACGCGTGGTACATCCGCTTCAGCCGCTCGGGGTCCGGGATGCGCGCGGCCTCGGTGAAGTCGAAGCCGTTGACGGAGTCGCCGCGGTAGGTCGGCAGCGTCACGCCGTCGCGGGTCTCGGTCGGCTTGGAGCGCGGCTTGGAGTACTGGCCGGCGATGCGGCCGACCTTGACGACCGGCACGGACGCGGCGTACGTGAGCACGGCGCCCATCTGGAGCAGCGTCTTCAGCTTGTTGCGGATGTGGTCGGCGGACACCGCGTCGAAGGCCTCGGCGCAGTCGCCGCCCTGGAGGAGGAACGCCTCTCCCTTGGCGACGGCCGCCATCCGGGCGCGCAGCTGGTCGCACTCGCCCGCGAAGACGAGCGGCGGATACGACTCGAGGTCCGCAACGACTGCGCGCAGAGCCTCGGTGTCGGGGTACTCGGGCTGCTGCGCCGCGGGCAGGTCTCGCCAGGTGTTGCCAGCGGAGGCGCTGGTCTTAGCGTTCACGGTCACGACCTCAACACTACGGGGTCGTGTCGGGCGTCCTGGCCCATGACCAACAATTGAGACACCCCGAACACTCCTCGGACATGGGGTAGGGTGCGTCGCATGTTCGCGCACTCGACCCAGACCTGGTGGTGGACCGCTCATCCGGCGGCCCGCTGACTGCGCGTACACACGACTTCGCGAAGGCCGCCCGAGGGGCGGCCTTCGGCGTTTCCCGGGGTCCGTTCCTCTCTCACCGAGATGGAGCACGGACCATGAACCTGCTCGGCTTGCCGGACGACCCCCGTCCGTTCGCCCTGCTGCGCCGCCGCACCCCGGGCCACGACCAGGAACGGGTCGAGGTCCTGATCGGCCCGGTCACCCCGCACGAGCGCCTCGCCGACCTCCCCGACCGGAGCCTCGCGCTGGTGCCCTTCCGGCAGATCCGCGAGCGCGGTTTCGACGTCCGCGACGACGGCACGCCCCTGCTGGCCCTCACGCCCGAGGAGTCGTACGACGTCCCGCTGGCCGAAGCCCTGGAGCAGCTTCCGGCGCACGACGTGCGGGTCGAGGGCGGCGGGTTCGATGTCGCCGACGAGGAGTACGGCGAGATCGTCGGGCGCGTGCTGCGCGAGGAGATCGGCCGGGGCGAGGGCGCGAACTTCGTGATCCGGCGGACGTTCGAGGGAGAGATCCCCGGGTTCGGGCGGGCCGACGCGCTGGCCCTGTTCCGCCGGCTGCTGGAGGGCGAGCGCGGGGCGTACTGGACGTTCGTGGTGCACACCGGCGATCGCACGCTGGTCGGCGCCAGCCCCGAGGTGCACGTGCGGATGTCCGGCGGCACGGTCGTCATGAACCCGATCAGCGGCACCTACCGCTACCCCGCCGAGGGGCCCACGCCCGAGCACCTGCTGGGCTTCCTCGCCGACGGCAAGGAGATCGAGGAGCTGTCGATGGTCGTCGACGAGGAGCTCAAGATGATGTGCACCGTCGGCGACATGGGCGGGGTCGTGATCGGGCCCCGGCTGAAGGAGATGGCGCACCTCGCGCACACCGAGTACGAGCTGCGCGGGAAGTCCTCGCTGGACGTGCGGGACGTGCTGAGGGAGACGATGTTCGCGGCGACCGTCACCGGCTCGCCCGTGCAGAACGCCTGCCGGGTCATCGAACGGCACGAGGCCGGGGGGCGGGGGTACTACGCGGGCGCGCTGGCCCTGATCGGCCGGGACCCCGGCGGCGCCCAGACCCTCGACTCCCCGATCCTGATCCGCACCGCCGACATCTCCTCCGGCGGGCGGCTGCGTGTTCCGGTCGGCGCCACGCTCGTGCGCGGGTCGGACCCGGAGAGCGAGGTCGCGGAGACCCATGCGAAGGCTGCGGGTGTCCTGGCGGCCCTGGGCGTACGGCCGGGACGGCCCCGCGAGGAGTCCGCGCGGCCGCGGCTGGCCGACGACCCCCGGGTGCGGGCCGCGCTCGACGGACGCCGCTCCTCGCTCGCGCCCTTCTGGCTGCGGATGCAGGAGCGCTCCGCGGAACTGACCGGACACGCCCTGGTCGTCGACGGCGAGGACACCTTCACGGCGATGCTCGCGCACGTGCTGCGCGCCGCCGGCCTGGAGGTGAGCGTGCGGCGGTACGACGAGCCGGGGCTGCGGGAGGCGGTGCTCGCGCACGCGGGACCCGTCGTGCTCGGGCCCGGGCCGGGCGACCCGTCCGACCTCACCGATCCCAAGATGCGCTTCCTGCGCGGCCTCACCGCCGAGGTGATCCGCGGCGAACGGCAGGGCGTGCTGGGGGTGTGCCTCGGGCACGAGTTGATCGCTGCCGAGCTGGGGCTGGACATCGTACGCAAGGAAGTGCCGTACCAGGGCGCGCAGACGGAGATCGAACTGTTCGGGCGGCGGGAGACCGTCGGCTTCTACAACAGCTTCGTGGCGCGCTGCGACGACGAGGCGGCGGCCGAACTGGCGGCGCACGGTGTCGAGGTCGCGCGCGCCGCCAACGGGGAGGTGCACGCGCTGCGCGCCCGCGGGTTCGCGGGCGTGCAGTTCCACCCCGAGTCGGTGCTGACGCTGAACGGCGCGGCGGTGGTGCGCGGGCTGGTGGCGCAGGTGCGGGGCACGGGCGCGCCCTCGGTCTGACCCGGATCCGGCCGGGGCCCGCTCGGCCCCGGCCGGCACCGGACGCCGGCCGGTCAGCCGGCCGCTCAGCCGAAGAACACCCCGATCTCCTCGTACAGCGCCGGATCCACCGTCTTCAGGCGGGCGGTGGCGTCCGCGATGGGGACGCGGACGATGTCGGTCCCCCGCAGGGCGACCATCCGGCCGAAGTCGCGGTCGCGGACGCAGTCGATGGCGTGCAGCCCGAAGCGGGTGGCGAGCCAGCGGTCGAAGGCGCTGGGGGTGCCGCCGCGCTGGACGTGGCCGAGGACCGTGGTGCGGGCCTCGTTGCCCGTGCGCTTCTCGATCTCCTTGGCGAGCCACTCGCCGACCCCGGACAGCCGGACGTGCCCGAAGGAGTCCAGCGACTGGTCCTTGAGGACCATGTCGCCGTCCTTGGGCACGGCCCCCTCGGCGACGACGACGATCGGCGCGTACGACGCCCGGAAACGGGAGGTCACCCAGGCACACACCTGCTCGACGTCGAAACGCTGCTCGGGGATGAGGATGACGTTGGCGCCGCCGGCGAGGCCCGAGTGCAGCGCGATCCAGCCGGCGTGGCGGCCCATCACCTCGACGACCAGGACGCGCATGTGGGACTCGGCGGTGGTGTGCAGCCGGTCGATGGCCTCGGTCGCGATGCCGACGGCGGTGTCGAAGCCGAAGGTGTAGTCGGTGGCGGACAGGTCGTTGTCGATCGTCTTCGGCACGCCCACGCAGGGCACACCGTGCTCGCCGGAGAGGCGGGCGGCCACGCCGAGGGTGTCCTCGCCGCCGATGGTGATCAGCGCATCGACCTCCAGCTCGGCGAGGGTCTGCTTGATCCGGCGGACACCGTCCGCCACCTTCAGCGGGTTCGTCCGCGAGGAGCCGAGAATCGTGCCGCCGCGGGGCAGGATGCCGCGCACGGCCGGGATGTCGAGACGGACGGTGGCGTTCTCCAGAGGTCCTCGCCAGCCGTCCCGGAAGCCGGTGAAGTCATAGCCGTACTCCTGCACGCCCTTGCGGACGATGGCCCGGATGACGGCGTTGAGGCCGGGGCAGTCGCCGCCTCCGGTCAGTACTCCGACGCGCATGGAACAGTCCCTTCGCCGCAGGTACCTGACGAAGGGTCAGTGTGACGGGCGCCTCACTCGTCGTCGAGGCCGCGCTCTATCGCGTACCTGACGAGTTCGACGCGGTTGTGCAACTGGAGCTTGCCGAGGGTGTTCTGGACGTGGTTCTGCACCGTGCGGTGGGAGATGACCAGGCGTTCGGCGATCTGCTTGTAGCTCAGGCCCTTGGCGACCAGCCGCAGCACCTCCGTCTCGCGGTCGGTGAGCCGGGGCGCCTTGGGTTCGCCGGTGTCGGCGGCGGGGGCGGGCTCGGAGGCCAGGCGGCGGTACTCGCCGAGGACCAGCCCGGCGAGGCCGGGGGTGAAGACCGGGTCGCCGACGGCCGTGCGGCGGACCGCGTCCTGGAGCTCGGCGGTGGAGGCCGACTTCAGCAGATAGCCCGTCGCGCCGGACTTCACGGCCTCCAGCACGTCGGCGTGCTCACCGCTCGCGGACAGCACGAGGACGCGCAGTGCCGGATTCTCGCCGACGACCTCCTTGCAGACCTGGACGCCGGGCTTGCCGGGCAGGTTCAGGTCGAGCACGAGGACGTCGGGCGCGGCGGCCTTGGCGCGGCGTACCGCCTGGTCGCCGTCGCCCGCCGTGGCGACCACCTCGAAGCCCGACTCGGCCAGGTCGCGGGCGACGGCGTCGCGCCACATGGGGTGGTCGTCGACGACCATGACCTTGATCGGGTCCTGCCGGTCCCCGCTGGTGTCCGTCATCGCTGCTCCGCCTTCCCCCGTGGGTCCGTCACGTCCTTCGGTACCTTCAACTCGACCTCCGTGCCCTGGCCGGGCACCGAGATCAGCTCCGCGCTGCCGCCCAGGTCGCGCAGCCTGCCGCGGATGGACAGGGCGACGCCGAGCCGCCCCTCGCCCTCGGCCTGGACGAGCCGCCCCTCCGGGATGCCGGGGCCGTCGTCCCGGACGGTGACGATCACCTCGTCCGGCTCGTCCTCGGCGAGGATCCACGCGCGCGCGTCCTGACCGGCATGCCGGCGGACGTTGTCCAGGGCGGCCCCGACGGCCGCGGCGACCTCCCGGGCGGCGGCCGGCGCCAGCGGCACGGGCGCGCCGGGCTCGGCGAGGCTGACCCTGGCCCCGGCGTACGGCGCGAGCAGGGTGCGCAGGTCGACGGGGCCGCTCGGCTCCGGCTCCTCGTCGACGGCCCGGACGAGCGCGCCCTCGGCGGCGTCCTCCGAGACCCGGGAGACGGGCACGAGGCCGCCGGAGACCAGGGTGCGCAGCGCGACCTCCTGCTCACCGGCCATCCGGCCCAGCTCGGCCGCCTCTCCCCCGAGCACGGCCCCGCGGCGCTGCACCATCGCCAGCACCTGGAGCACGCTGTCGTGGATGTCCCGGGCGAGACGCTCCCGCTCGCGCGTGGCGGCCTCGATCTCCAGGGCGCGGGCGAGGGTGCGCTCGGAGGCGCGGGCGACCTCGACGACGTAGCCGATGGCGATGGAAGCGATGCAGACCAGGATGACGTTGTGAACGGTGTCGCGGGCCGGGCTGCCGCGCTCGATGAGGTTGGCCACGGCCACGAGGCCGGAGGCGAGCCCGGCCCAGCGCCAGCCGCCCTTGACGGCGAAGGCGAGGACGGCACCGGCGGTCCATATCGACGGCAGCGTCGGGCCGCCCGCCTGGACCCGCTCGTGGGCGTCGGCGACGGGCGTGAGCAGGATGCCGGTGACGGCGATGGTGAGGTCGGCGGCGAGGAACCGCTTGGTGCAGCGGGCGGCGTTCGCCACGCGGGGCAGTGTGGCCAGGGTCCAGGCGCACAGCACGGCGAAGTAGGCGACGGCGACCCAGGGTCGGGTGAACTCGTCGTAGGCGGTGGCGAACAGGCCGACCGCGTACAGCATCGTGAGCACCCGGTACCCGGTGAGGGCACGCCACAGGGGCTGCTCGACCGACATCCTCATGACTCGCTCGCGCTTGGCCATCTCCCCCGCCCCCCGACCGAAGCCCCGGCTAGGGTCCGGTCCGCCGCTCCTGCTGCTCCTGCTGCTGCCTTTCCTTCTCCCGCTTCTCCTTCTCGGCCTGTTCCTTCTCGGCCCGTGCGAGAGCGGCCCTGGCCGCCTTCTCGGCTTCCTTCTCCGCCTTCGCCGCTTCCGCGAGCTGTCGCTTCATGGCCGTGGCGTACATGTCGACGTACTCCTGGCCGGAGAGGTTCATGATCTCGTACATGACCTCGTCGGTCACCGCGCGGAGCACGAACCGGTCGTGCTCCATGCCCTGGTAGCGGCTGAAGTCCAGGGGCTTGCCGATCCGGATGCCGGGCCGCATCAGTTTCGGCACGACCTTCCCGGGCGGCTGGATCTTCTCCGTGTCGATCATGGCGACGGGGATGACCGGCGCGCCCGTGGCGAGCGCCACGCGCGCGAGACCGCCCGGCTTGCCCCGGTAGAGCCGCCCGTCCGGCGAGCGCGTGCCCTCCGGGTAGATCCCGAACAGCTCGCCGCGCTCCAGCACCTCGATGCCGCTCTTGATGGCGGCCTCGCCCGCGCCGCGCGCACCGGAACGGTCCACCGGAAGCTGCCCGACCCCCTTGAAGAAGGCAGCCGTCAGCCGGCCCTTCACGCCGGGCGTCGTGAAGTACTCGGCCTTCGCGATGAAGGTGACCTTGCGGTCGAGGACGGCTGGCAGGAAGAAGGAGTCGGAGAACGACAGGTGATTGCTCGCCAGGATCGCAGCGCCCTCGGCGGGTACGTTCTCCAGGCCCTCCACCCAGGGTCTGAAGGCGAGCTTCAGCGGACCCCCGACGGTGACCTTCATCGCGCCGTACAACAACCGAGTGCCTCCTGTATGTGTCGGTCAGACCTTAACCCGGAGCGCTGCCAAAGGCTCCGACGGCCCTGGTCGGTGTCAGTGCGGTCGCGTACGGTGAAGGTCCCGCGAACGACGTGCGACTCCTTTCCATGACGTTCCGTGACATTCCGTGATCGTGCCAGTCCCTTCTCACGACCAGGAGGCCGAAGGTGCCGGTCCTTGCCGGAGCCGAGCCGTTCCACCACGAGGGCGGAGAGGTCGCCGTCCTCCTCTGCCACGGCTTCACCGGATCACCGCAGTCGCTGCGCCCCTGGGCGGAGCACCTCGCCGAGCACGGCCTGACCGTCTCCCTGCCGCTGCTGCCCGGACACGGCACGCGCTGGGAGGACCTGCGGATCACCGGCTGGCAGGACTGGTACGCGGAGGTGGACCGCGCGCTGCGTCTGCTGTGCGAGCGCCGCGAGACGGTCTTCGTGGCCGGTCTGTCCATGGGCGGCGCGCTCGCCCTGCGGCTGGCCGCCAAGCACGGCGACGCCGTCCGCGGTGTCATGGTCGTCAACCCCGCCAACAAGGTGCACGGCCTGGCCGCCCACGCCCTCCCGGTGGTGCGCCACCTCGTCCCCGCGACGAAGGGCATCGCCAGCGACATCGCCAAGCCGGACTGCGCGGAGCTCGGCTACGACCGGGTGCCGCTGCACGCGGCGCACTCGCTGCGGCAGTTCTTCCAGGCCACCGACCGCGAACTGCCGCAGGTCACGCAGCCGGTGCTGCTGATGCGCAGCCCGCAGGACCACGTGGTGCCGCCCGCCGACTCGGCCCGGATCCTCAGCCGCATCTCCTCGACGGACGTGAAAGAGGTCATCCTGGAACAGAGTTACCACGTCGCCACGTTGGACCATGACGCGGACCGGATCCACGAGGAGAGCCTCGCGTTCATCGGCCGCATCGCGTCCGCCCTCGGCAAGGAGCCCGGGCTCGGCAAGGAAGGGACGACCGCAGGTGGCTGAGCACGACTCCGACCGTGAGGGCCGGGAGCCGGAGGAGAAGGGCGTCCCCATCGACGAGGAGGCCGCCTGGGCGGCGATCGTCGCCGGGTACGGCGAGGAGCCGCCGGACCCGCCGGGCGCCAAGCCGTTCAAGTCCATCGAGGACCTGGCCCTGCCGGCGGCCGGGACCAACGACGCCGTGATCGACGGCGACCGGGGCGACACGGCGGTGAAGTCCGGGGACACCGTCAAGCCGGCCGAGCCGCGGGAGGCCGAGGAGCCCGGGGACAAGGCCGTGCAGCCCCTGGGCGGCTCGGTCTCGTTCGCGCCCGGTGTCGGCCCGCGCGACTACACCACGCCCGAGCCCACCGAGGACGACTTCGACGAGGACGACGAGGGCCACTTCGTGCCCCCGGAGCCGCCCCCGCTGCCCGCCGCCGATCCGACCTCCAAGTTCGCCTGGCTCGGTGTGCTCGGCGGGCCGGTGCTGCTCCTGCTGGCCGTGCTGCTCGGCTGGGACATGACGTGGTGGCTGGCCACGCTGGGGATCGGCGGCTTCCTCGGCGGGTTCGCGACCCTGGTGATGCGCATGCGTACGGACGACGAGGACGACGACGACCCCGGGCGGGGTGCGGTCGTCTAGGAAGCCGGGATCCTGAGGGCGGCCAGGACCGGGAGGTGGTCCGTGGCCGCCCTCAGGTCTGCGTCGGACACCCCCGGCAGGGCGGACGGCACGCCGCAGCCCAGCACCTCGATGCCCTTCGTCGTGAAGATCGCGTCGATGCGCTGATAGGGATCGGTGGGCGTCCAGGTGTGCTCGCCGCCCCAGGGGGCCGCGGCCCGGCAGTCGGTCAGGCCGGCGGCCAGGCGGCGGAAGGCCGGGCCCTCCGGGCGTTCGTTGAGGTCGCCGCCGGCGATCAGGTGCTCCACGCCCATGCCGGCGAGCCGGTCCAGCAGCATGCCGGACTGCTCGTAGCGCTCGTCCTTCTGGAGCGACAGGTGGCAGCTGAGCACGCCGAGGCGGGCACCGGCGATGCGGACGACCGCGGTGGCGAAGCCGCGGCGGTGCAGGCCGGGCGTGGGGGGCAGGAGGATGTCCTCCGTGCGTTCGACGCTCGCGCGGAGCGAGCTGAGGATGGCCGGGCCTGTGGTGGTGGCGCCGCCGGTGACGATCACGAGGTCGGAGGCGAGGGCAAGGCGGGCGAGTTTCTTGCGCCAGCGGAAGAAGCGGGGGGCTTCCTGGATGAGGACGAGGTCGGGCTCGCAGGCCCTGATGACGCGGGCCAGGGCGTCGGTGTCGTCACGCATGGAGCGGATGTTGTAGCTGAGGACCCTGATGACTGCGGAACCGTCTGGTTCGGTACGCGAGTTGGGGAGCAGCGACATGTGATCAATTTACGCCCGAAGGGGCGGGGGGCGGGGTTGTGCGCGAGTGCCGGTCGTTCGTGGCTTGTCGCGCCCACGCGGCGGAGCCGCACATCGATACAGCCCCGCGCCCCTTGGGGCATGGACCTGAGGGCGTCACATGATCGGGTCGGGCTCCCGGGCCAGGTCCGCCGCGCCCACCAGGCCGGCCTTGTTGCCCAGTTCCGCCGCGCGGACCTCGGCCACCGGGCGCCAGTTGCCGCCGACCAGCCACCGCTTGTAGGACTTGCGGATCGGGCCCAGGACCAGCTCGCCCTCGTCGGAGAGGCCGCCGCCGACGATGAACGCGGAGGGGTCGAAGAGGGAGGCCAGGTCGGCGAGGCCCGCTCCGACCCAGCGGGCCAGTTCGCGGTAGGAGTCGACGGCGACCCGGTCGCCCTGGCGGGCGGCCATGGAGATGTGCTTGCCCTCGATGCCGTCGGGCGTGCCGTTGCCGAGGCCGAGCAGCGTCTCGGCGTTCTCGGGGGTGGCGTTGGCGCGCTGCTTGGCGTACCTCACCAGGGCCCGGCCCGAGGCGTACTGCTCCCAGCAGCCCTGTGAACCGCAGCCGCACAGCAGGCCGTCCGGCACCATGCGGATGTGGCCGAACTCGGCGGCCACGCCGAAGTGTCCGCGGCGCAGCTTGTTGCCGATGATGATGCCGCCGCCGAGGCCGGTGCCCAGCGTGATGCAGATGACGTTGCGGTGGCCCTTGCCTGCACCGAACTTGTACTCGCCCCACGCCGCCGCGTTGGCGTCGTTCTCCACGACCACCGGGAGGCCCACGCGGGCCTCGACCTTCTCCTTGAGCGGCTCGTTGCGCCAGTGGATGTTGGGCGCGAAGTAGACCTCGGAGCGCTGCCGGTTCACGTAGCCGGCTGCGCCGATGCCCACGCCGACGATGTCGTGACCGACGCGTGCGCCGTCCACCGCCGAGGCGATGGCGTCCACGATGCCCTCAGCCGTGCCCGGGGTCGGCACCTTGTGGGTCGAGAGGATGTTGCCTTCCTCATCGACCACGCCGGCCGCGATCTTCGTGCCGCCGATGTCGACGCCGATGGTGAGTCCCATGAATCCCTCAGTTTCGGTCGAGCCCCGCTACGGATAACGGTACCCGAGGCCCTGCCGTCGGGTCGGCGGTCGTCCGCACGGTGGGCACCCCGGGCGGCCGCACCGGAAGTGCCGCTCGGCCGGGGCCGGGGACTCAGTCCAGGTCGATGCGCTCCCCGGGGCCGGCGTCGTCGCCGCCGTCCCGGCGTGCGTCCTGGTCACGGGGGTCGCCCTGATCGTCGCGGCCGGTCCAGCGGCGCTCCTGGGCCTGGACGGCGGAGCGGTAGGCGGCGAGCAGTTCGTTCCCGGCCGCCGCCAGGTGGTCGAAGACGTCCGGATTGCGCTCGATGACGGGTTCCACGGCGTCCTTGGCCTGCTGCACGACCTGCCGGACGACCTGCTGGGCGGCGGGCCCCGCGACCGCGCCGAGCAGCGGTGACCGGACGTCGGACAGCTTCTCCGCGACGGCGTCGACGAGCTTCTTCAGCTCGTCGGCCGCGGAGCCCGGGGGCGTGCCGTGCTGGGTGCGGCGGCGGGCCTTCTCCGCCTGGAGGTCCTCGGCGCACGCGGTCGCCCAGGCGTCGGCGTCGCTCGCCCGCACCTCGTCCGCGGCCTCTTCGCGGGCGGCGCCGGACGGGGAGGGCTCTTCGCTCATGACGGACTCCTGACTACGGTTCGTCCCTACGACGTTACCCGAACGGGCGTACCTCGTTCACGGGCCGGGGCCGGCCGTTCCTCCCGGCCCGTCGCCCGCCCTGTCACCGGCTCTGCGGCCACAGTCCGGGGTCGGGTACGAAGCGGATCCGCAGCTCTCCCTCACGCAGGGCGGCCCCGTCGACGGTGCAGCGGCGCAGCGCGGAGGGCAGCGGGACGATCCGGCGGAACCGCCCGGCCGTGACGACGAGTTCGTCGCCGCGTCGGACGAGATCCAGTTCCTCGCGTATGGCGCCGGGCAGCGGGATCCGCCAGACGAGGACGCCGTCCTCGCCGAGCCGGTCGGTCACGGGCCAGTCGCCCGCGGGGGGCGCCGGCCGGCCGCCGGGCACGGCGAGCGCGGTGAGGTCGTCGGTGCCGCGCGGGTCGTGTCCGAGGTGGGCCACGGCCTGGACGTCGTACGACTCCCGCCACTCCTCCAGCGTCTTGCGCTGCTGGGCGACGGGTCCGGCGAGCCAGGTGTCCGGGGAGGCCTCGGGCAGGACGCGGTTGGCGATCACGAGGTCGGTGCGCAGACCGCGCAGGGCGAGGCCGAGGCCGGCGGTGCGCAGCGCTTCGGCACCGGCCGGACCGGGCTCGGCGACCAGGCGTACGACGGTGTCGCGGTCGGCGACGACCGCTTCGGCGGCGGCCAGTTCCAGGTCCCAGCGGCCGGCCGTCTCGTAGAGCCACTCGGCGGGCATGGGGACGCCGGCGAGGCGGCCGAGGACGGGGCGCAGGGCACGGGCGGCCTGCCGTTCGGCCGGGAGCAGGCGGCGCAGGTAGCGGCGGAGTTCCTCGGGCAGGGCGAGGAGAGCGAGGGCCTGCGGGGCCGGGGGGAGATCGACGACGAGGGTGTCGTACTCCTCCGACAGCGCGGCGTCGCGCAGGGCGCGCAGCAGGGCGAGTTCCTCGGCGCCGGGCAGGGGGGTGAGTTCCTCGGGGTCGAGGCGGGAGGCGCCGAGGAGGTCCAGGGCGGTGGAGGCGCGGTCCTGGAGCGCGGTGAGGTCCTCACGGAAGTCCTGGGCGGCGTCGGGGCGCCAAGCGGTGAGCCGAGGGGCGGCCTGGACCGGGGCCGGGCCGGTCGGCACCCCCAGGGCGGCACCGAGGGTGTCCGTGCGGTCGGTGCCGAGGACGAGGGTGCGGGTGCCCTCGGCCGCCGCGGCCAGGGCGGTAGCGGCCGCGAGGGTGGTACGACCGCTGCCGCCGGGGCCGGTGATCAGGATGGTGCGCATGGGGCTGAACGGTACCGGGAGTCGCCGGAGCGCCCGGTGCTGCCGCCGCCGGCTGCGCTGCCAGGGCTACTTGCCCGCTTCGACCCTCTTCTTCAGCCCGGCCAGCGCCCGGTCGATGATGACCTTCTCCGCCTTGCGCTTGATCATGCCGAGCATGGGGATCTTGACGTCCACCGTCAGGAGGTACGTGACCTCCGTGCCGCCCGCGCCGGACGGCTTGAGGATGTACGAGCCGTCGAGGGAGCGCAGCATCTGGGACTTCACCAGCGTCCAGGACACCTCGTTCTCGCCGGTCCAGGTGTACCCGAGGACCTGGTCGTCCTTGATCGCGCCCGCGTCCATGACGAGGCGGACCTGCTCGGCGCGGCCCTGGGCGTCGGTCTTGAGGACCTCCGCCTCCTTCACCTCGCCGGTCCAGTCCGGGTAGCGGGCGAAGTCGGAGATGACCGCCATGACGTCGGCCGGGGCGGCCTCGATGGTGATGCTCGAGCTGGTGTGTTCCGCCATCGCCGTGGCTCCTCCAGATGCGGGCCGGTAAGACGTCGTCCTGCGCACGTGTGTGCAGCGTGAAGGCTACCGCGCACGGGACCCGCGGATCTCACCCGACCTGGGCCGCCCTCACCACTCCAGCACCCACGGGGTCCCGGTGGACGCGAAGTGCCCCACGTTCACGCACTCGGTCGCCCCGATCCGCATCCTCTGCACCAGCGGCTGGTGGACGTGCCCGAAGAGGGAGTAGCGGGGCCGGGTGCGGCGGATGGCGTCGAGCAGGGCGCGGCTGCCGCGCTCGAAGCGGCGGGCGACGGTGTCGTAGACCAGTTCGGGGACCTCGGGCGGGATGTGCGTGCAGAGCACGTCGACCTCGCCGACCGCCTCGATCTTCGCCGCGTACTCCTCGTCGCTGACCTCGTACGGCGTCCGCATCGGCGTGCGCAGGCCGCCGCCGACGAAGCCGAAGACCCGGCCGCCGATCTCGACGCGCTCGCCGTCGAGGACGGTCGTGCCCGGGCCCGCGTACTCCCGCCACAGGGGCGGCATGTCGACGTTGCCGTAGGTGGCGTACGTAGGAGAGGGGAACGCGGCGAACAGCTCGGCGTACTGCTTGCGCACCGCCTTCTCGATCACCGTGGCGCGGTCCCCCTGGAGGCCGGCCCACAGCCCGGCCCCGAAGACCCGGGCCTCCTCGAAGCGGCGGGCGGTGCGCAGCGCGACGATGCGGTCGGCGTTCTCCACGCCGAACAGGTCGGGGAAGATGCCGCGCGAGTGGTCCGCGTAGTCGAGGAAGAGGACGAGATCGCCCAGGCAGATCAGGGCGTCGGCGCCCTCGCCGGCCCTCGCCAGGCCGCGGGCGTTGCCGTGCACGTCACTGACCACGTGGATGCGCGTCCGCCGGCTTCCGGCTGGTGTGGGTGCCATGACGATCAAGCGTAGGTCGAGCGCTGCCCTTGTGAACAGTGGCGGCCCTACCTGCGGTTACTGGCCAGTCAGTTAGCCCGTGGACTACTGTGCGCGAAGGAATACCCAACTGTGTGACGCAGCGAACATCTCGACGGGCCCCCCTGTCGAAGAAGCCATACCGGCGGGTAACGTCCGGGCAGTCCAGTCGTGCTCTGCATTTCAACAAGTGAATGCGCGAGCACCTCCCCGAGCCTTGGACCGCACCGTCGCAGCACACACCGTCGTGGCGCCGGCGCCCTATGAGGAGCAGCAGTCTTGCGCGAGTTCAGCCTTCCGGCTTTGTACGAGGTCCCTGCGGACGGAAACCTGACCGACATCGTCCGCAGAAACGCCGCGCAGCACCCGGACGTCGCCGTCATCGCCCGCAAGGTCGGCGGCAGCTGGCAGGACGTCACCGCCACGACCTTCCTCGCCGAGGTGCACACGGCGGCCAAGGGACTGATCGCCGCCGGGGTCCAGCCGGGCGACCGGGTGGGCCTGATGTCCCGCACCCGGTACGAGTGGACGCTGCTGGACTTCGCGATCTGGAGCGCGGGCGCGGTGACGGTGCCGGTGTACGAGACCAGTTCGCCGGAGCAGGTGCAGTGGATCCTGGGCGACTCGGGTGCGACCGCCTGCGTGGTGGAGTCGCAGGCCCACGCGGCCGCGGTCGAGTCGGTGCGTGGCGGGCTGCCGGCGCTCAAGCACGTGTGGCAGATCGACGGCGGCGGCGTCGACGAGCTGGGCCGGCTCGGCCAGGACGTCACCGACGAGACGGTGGAGGAGCGCGGCTCGTTCGCCAAGGCCGACGATCCGGCGACGATCGTCTACACCTCCGGCACCACCGGCCGACCCAAGGGCTGTGTGCTCACCCACCGCAGCTTCTTCGCCGAGTGCGGCAACATCGTGGAGCGGCTGCGTCCGCTGTTCCGCACCGGCGAGTGCTCGGTGCTGCTCTTCCTGCCGCTCGCGCACGTCTTCGGCCGGCTGGTGCAGATCGCGCCCATGATGGCGCCGATCAAGCTGGGCACGGTCCCGGACATCAAGGACCTCACCGACGAGCTGGCCGCGTTCCGCCCCACGCTGATCCTCGGTGTGCCGCGCGTCTTCGAGAAGGTGTACAACTCGGCGCGCGCCAAGGCCCAGGCCGACGGCAAGGGCAAGATCTTCGACAAGGCCGCCGACACCGCGATCGCCTACAGCAAGGCGCTGGACACCCCTTCGGGCCCGTCGTTCGGCCTGAAGATCAAGCACAAGACGTTCGACAAGCTCGTCTACAGCAAACTCCGGGCGGTCCTCGGCGGCCGGGGCGAGTACGCCATCTCCGGCGGCGCCCCGCTCGGCGAGCGCCTCGGGCACTTCTTCCGCGGCATCGGCTTCACGGTCCTGGAGGGCTACGGCCTGACCGAGTCCTGCGCGGCCACCGCGTTCAACCCCTGGGACCGGCAGAAGATCGGCACGGTCGGCCAGCCGCTGCCCGGCTCGGTGGTGCGGATCGCCGACGACGGCGAGGTGCTGCTGCACGGCGAGCACCTGTTCAAGGAGTACTGGAACAACCCCGGCGCGACCGCAGAGGCGCTGGCCGACGGCTGGTTCCACACCGGTGACATCGGCACCCTCGACGAGGACGGCTACCTCAGGATCACCGGCCGCAAGAAGGAGATCATCGTCACCGCGGGCGGCAAGAACGTCGCCCCGGCCGTGATCGAGGACCGCATCCGGGCGCACGCGCTGGTCGCCGAGTGCATGGTCGTGGGCGACGGGCGGCCGTTCGTGGGCGCGCTGGTCACCATCGACGAGGAGTTCCTGGGCCGCTGGTGCTCCGACCACGGCAAGCCGGCGGGTTCCACCGCGGCGTCGCTAAGCGATGACCCGGACCTGCTGGCCGCGATCCAGGCGGCGATCGACGACGGCAACGCCGCGGTGTCGAAGGCGGAATCGGTGCGGAAGTTCCGCATTCTGTCCTCCCAGTTCACGGAGGATTCGGGCCACCTGACGCCCTCGCTGAAGCTGAAGCGGAACGTGGTGGCGAAGGACTACGCGCACGAGGTCGAGGCGATCTACGCGAAGTGACCCTCGGCCGGGTCGGCTATGGCGCGGTGTCCTCGGCGAGGACCCGCGCCATCGTGCGTTCGGCGAGGGCGGTGATGGTCACGAAGGGATTGACCCCGAGCGACCCCGGCACGAGCGAGCCGTCGGTGACGTACAGCCGGGAGTATCCCTTGACCCGCCCGTAGGCGTCCGTCGCCCGGCCCAGCACGCAGCCGCCCAGCGGGTGGTAGGTGAAGTCGTCGGCGAAGACCTTGCTGCCGGAACCGAACAGGTCGTACCGGTAGATCGTCGCGTTGGCCGCGTTGATGCGGTCGAAGAGCTTCTTGGCCATGGCGACGGAGACCGCCGAGTGGGCGGCCGTCCAGCCGAGCCGGAGCCGGTCCGAGCCGGTGTCGTAGGAGAAGGACGCCCGTTCCCGGTTCCTGGTGATCGCCAGGTAGAGGCTCACCCAGTGCTCCAGGCCCGTCGGCAGCGGGGCGATCTCGGCGAACACCGGGTTGGCGGTGTTCGCCCAGTCGTCGATGCCCATGACCGGCATGGTCGACTGGTTCGCGCCGACCGTGTCCCACAGGTGGTTGGCCCGGCCGAGCATCACGTTGCCGTTGGTGCCCCAGCCGGCCCCGACACTGGCGTCGAGCGCGGGCAGGGTGCCCGTCTCCCGGGCGCGCAGCAGCAGTTCGGTGGTGCCGAGGCTGCCGCCGCCGAGGAAGAGGTACGTGCAGCCGTACTCCTTGGTCCCGACGACGCGGCCGGTCTCGTCGATGCGGTCGGCGGTCAGGACGTAGGTGCCGTCCGGCGCGCGGCTGATCGCGCGCACCTTCTCCAGGGTGTGGACGGTGACCTTGCCGGTGCCGAGGGCGCCGGCGAGGTACGTCTTGTCCAGGCTGCGCTTGCCGTGGTTGTTGCCGTAGATGACCTCGCCGCCGAGCGCCGACTTCGGGGCGGTGCCGGCCGCCTCGCGCTGCATGTGTCCGAAGTCGTAGACGCTGGGCACGAAGGTGGTCCGCAGGCCGGTCTTCTCGGCGTGCTTGCGGGAGACGCGGGTGAAGCGGTACCACTCCGTCGACTCGAACCAGGCCGGGTCGACGGTGTTCACGCCCAGGGCGGCCCGGGCGCGCGGGAAGTACGTGCCGTACATCTCGTCGGCGTCGACGGCCGGGAACTGTTCGGCGAAGTACGGCCGGGGCGGGGTGACCGCCATACTGCCGTTGACCAGGGAGCCGCCGCCGACACCCCGGCCGACGTACACGGACATGTGGTCGAAGTGCACGCGGTCCAGGACGCCCGGGTAGCGGCCGATGTCCCGGTTGACGACGTCCAGCCAGAGGAAGGTGCCGAGGGGGGCCTCGGTGCGGTCCCGGAACCACATGGAGCGGTGGTCGGGTGCACTGGTGGTGCAGAAGACCTTGCCGTCGGGGCCGTTGGTGTTCCAGAGGCGGCCCATCTCCAGGACGATCGTGCGGATTCCGGCCTGGCCGAGACGGAGAGCGGCCACGGCGCCGCCGTAGCCGGAGCCGATGACGATCGCGGGGGCGGTGTCGGCCTCGTCGGGCTGGGCGGCTCGGGCGCTTTGGAGGCCGATGCGGGTGAAGCCGAGGGCGGCGGCAGTCTGGAGGGCTGCCATGCCGAGGATGTGACGTCTTGTCAGCTGACGCTGCATCAGTTTTACTGTCATGCGCGCAGCATCGGCGGATTTTCGGGTTCCGCCTAGTGGGCTGGCACGTGTTCGCCGTCGGCGGGTGCGGGTTCGTTGTGGTTGGTCGCGCAGTTCCCCGCGCCCCTACGGCCCTAGAGCAAGTTCTTGAGGTTCTCCGCGAGCAGATCCCAGCGCCACTTCTCCTCGACCCAGTCCCTGCCCCGCTCCCCCATCCTGCGGCGCAGCTCCGCGTCGCCGAGGAGAATCGTGATGCGGTCGGCCGTCTCCTGGGGGGAGCCGCCCTTCACGACCCAGCCCGTCTCGCCGTCCAGGACCGCGTCCGGGGCGCCGCCGGAGTCGCCGGCCACGACCGGGAGGCCCGTCGCGGAGGCCTCCAGGTAGACGATGCCGAGGCCCTCGACGTCCAGGCCGCCCCGGCGGGTGCGGCAGGGCATGGCGAAGACGTCGCCGGCGCCGTAGTGGGCGGGCAGCTCGGACCAGGGCACGGCGCCGGTGAAGCGCACGGCGGAGGCGACGCCGGTCTCGTGCGCGAGCCGCCGCAGATCCTGCTCGTAGGGGCCGCCGCCGACGATCAGCAGGACGGTGTCCGGCTCGGCCGCCAGGATGCGCGGCAGGGCCCGGATCAGCGTGTCCTGGCCCTTGCGGCGCACCAGCCGGGAGACGCAGACCACGACCGGGCGGTCCGTCAGGCCCAGCCGGGCCCGCACCTCCTCGCCGCCCGAGCCGGGGTGGAAGGTCTTCTCGTCGACCCCGGGCGGCAGCTGCGCCATCCGCGCGGCCGCGCCGGGCGTCAGGGCGGGGGCGATGCGTGAGCGGGTGTACTCGCCGAGGTAGGTGATCGTGTCGGTGGAGTCCCCGATCCGTCGCAGCAGCCGGCGGGCGGCGGGCAGCTGCGCCCAGCCGGCCTCATGGCCGTGCGTGGTGGCGACCAGCCGCTCGGCGCCCGCCGCGCGCAGGGCCGGTGCCATCAGACCGAGCGGGGCCGCCGCCCCGAACCACACCGAGGTGCAGCCGTGTTCCCGCAGCAGACCGGCGGCCCGCCGGGTGACACCCGGCGTGGGCAGCAGCATGGTCGTGCGGTCCCGTACGACGGTGAAGGGCTGCTCGGCGTCGAACGCGCGGGTCGCCTCGACACCCTCCCGGGTCCGCTTCCAGGTCGAGGCGTAGACGACCAGGCGCTGCGGGTCCAGCCGCAGCGCCATGTTGTGCAGGAACGCCTGGATGCCCCCGGGCCGCGGCGGGAAGTCGTTGGTCACGATCAGGGTCTTGCGCACGCCGCCGACCCTACCCAACGCCCCTCGCCGCCGTACGCGCCGGCAGGTGTGGCACGCTCACAGCTGACGGGCCCATCATGGCCCCATCAACACGGCGCGCGAACGGGCAGGGATCACGTGAAGACGACGGGCACGAGGCGGTCCCTGGCATGGCTGCCGGTGGTCTGGTCTCTCACGAGGCTGGTACTGCTGCTGTTCGTCCTGAAGGTGTACGTCTTCCCGGGCCCGGACGTCACGAGCGACGTGCACGTCATCTACCGGGGCTGGTACGAGGTGCTCAGCACCGGAACGTTCCCGCTGCGCGACGTCACCTGGCAGTACCCGCCCGCCGCCGCGCTGGCGATCCTCTCCCCCGGCCTGCTGCCCTTCCTGGACTACGGGACCGCGTTCTTCGTGCTGGTCTGCGTCACCGACCTGGCCGTGCTGGTCCTGATGACCTGCGCCGGACGCCGCCCGGGTCGCTCGCTGCGCGGGGCCTGGGTGTGGGTGATCGGCGTACCGCTGCTCGGCCCGACGGTCTACGCCCGCTATGACGTGATGGTCACGGCGGTGGCCATGGCCGCCCTCCTCGCGGGCGCCCGGCACCCGAAGGCGCTGGGGGCCCTGGCCGCGTTCGGCGCCCTGCTGAAGGTCTGGCCGGCGATGCTGCTGCTGGCCGCCCGCCGCCGCAGCGCCTGGGTGTCGGCTCTGGTGACGGGCATCGTGGTGACGGGTGCGTTCGCGCTGGCCATGCCGGGTGCGTTCGCGTTCCTGACCTTCCAGCGCGACCGGGGCACCGAGGTGGAGTCGCTGGGCGCACTGGTCTTCCATGTCGCGCGGCACTTCGGCTGGCAGGGCGAGGTGAAGCTGAACTACGGCTCGATCGAGTTCCTCGGGCCGTATGTGAGCGAGGTGAGCACGGGCGCGCTGTTCCTGACCGGGGCGGCCTTCGGCTGGCTGGTGCTGTGGCGGCTGCTGGCCAAGCGCTTCGAGGAGCACACGCTCGCCGACGCGGCCTTCGTGGCGGTGCTGATGTTCACCACCACCAGCCGGGTGATCAGCCCGCAGTACATGGTGTGGCTGGTGGGGCTGGCGGCGGTGTGCCTGTACTTCCCCGGAAGCCGGATGCGGCTGCCGGTCGTCCTGGTGCTGGTGGCGTGCTTCGTGACGGTGCTGGAGTTCCCGTTCTACTTCGCCAATGTCGTCGCCAGTGACGGCCTCGGCCTCACCCTGCTGTTCCTGCGCAACGGCCTTCTGGTGGCCGCCGCGCTGCTCGGGGCCCGCGCCCTGTGGCGTGCGGCGGTGCCGCGCACCCTCCCCGCTCCCGTGCCCGCTCAGCCCGTCCGGACCGACGAGACCCCCGTCTCCTCCTGAGCCGGGTCCCGCCGGAACAGCAGCCCCGCCGCCGCGCACTGCACGGCCGCCGCGAGCGCCATCGCGAGGCACACCCCGGGCAGCCCGGACCCCGTGAGGGCGTACGCGAGCCCCAGCTGGACGGCCGTCCCGAGCACGGTCACCCGCAGCAGGACCGGGGCCCGCCCGCTGCCCTCGAAGACCCCGCCGAGCGCGATGAGGCAGCCCAGCATGACCAGGTACGGCCCGACGCAGCGCAGGAACAGCACGCCCTCGTCCGCGACCCGGGGCCCGGCGCCGAAGGCGGCCATGACCCAGGGGGCGGTGACGGCCAGGAGCACGGCCGCGGCGAGCCCGAGGGCGCCGGAGAGGAGCACGGCCTGCCGCCCGATCGCGCGCCGGGCGTCCTGACCGGCGCCCCGCGAGTGCGCGGTGTGGATGGAGGCGGCCTGCCGGACGGCGTAGAAGGCCATGGTCGCCACGTACATGACCTTGTAGGCGATCGCGTACGCCGCCACCGCCGGCACCCCGAGCCGCGCCACGATCGCGACCAGGGCCAGGGCGCCGGTCTGCCGCACGGTGAAGTCCGCGGACATGGGCAGGCCGGTCCTCAGCGTGCGCCGCAGGGACGCCTCCAGGGGCTCGCCCGGTTCGGCGCGGCGGGCCGAGCGCAGCAGGGGGGTGCGCCGCAGCGCGACGAGTCCGGCTCCGAGCGCCGCGCACCGGGACAGCACCGTGGCGGCGGCGGCGCCCCGGACGCCGTAGAGGTGGATGAAGAGCGGGTCGAGAACCAGGATCAGGCCGCCTGCCAGCAGGGCGAGGCGCATCGGGGTGCGGGTGTCGCCGGCGCCCTTGAGGATGCCGTCGACGAGCTGCTGGGCGAAGAAGACGGCCAGGCCCGGCATGGAGAGCGTGAAGTAGGCGACGGCGAGCGGGAGGGCGGCGCCGTCGGCCCCGCCCAGCACCAGCCGGGCGAGTGGTTCGCGCCCCAGCAGACCGCAGACCACCACCACCGGCGTCACCAGCGCCCACAGCGCCCAGCCGCCGCGCACCGCGGCCCGTACGGCGGCGGGATCGCGGGCGCCCCGGGCGTGGGCGACCAGCACGGTCGTGCCGGAGCCGAAGACCAGGGCGATGCCGAGCAGCACGTTCTCCGTGGTGGTCGCCACGGCGACGGCCGCCACGGCCGGTCCGCCCAGCCGGGCGACCCAGACGGTGGTGATGATTCCGGCGGCGACGGAGGCGAGCAGCGAGAAGTAGACGGGCCGGGCGAGCAGCACGAGCTGTTCGCGGTGGGCGTTCACGGTGAGGGTCCCCCTGAGTCCTGGTGAGCCGCGCTGCGGCACACCTCGATCCGAGCTATATCGATTCGAGGTAGCTCGGTAAGAGGTAGCATGCGCTCTGACCCGCCCGCAAGGAGGACCATGCTGGAGCTGTCGATCCTGGGCTTCCTGGCCGAGGAGCCCCTGCACGGCTATGAGCTGAAGGACCGCATCACAGCGCTGACCGGGCATGTCCGGCCGGTCAGCGACGGCGCGCTCTACCCGGCGATCACCCGGCTGACCGCGAAGGGCCTGCTCGACCAGCACACCGAGCCGGGTGCGAGCGCGGCCCCGCGCCGGATCCTCGCCCTCACCGCCGAGGGCCGGGAGGAACTGCTGGCGCGCCTGCGCGATCCGAAGCAGACGGAGATCACCGACCACGTCCGCTTCAACACGGTCCTCGCGTTCCTGCGCCACCTGCCCGACCGGCAGGAGCAGGCCGCGGTGCTGCGCCGCCGGCTGGACTTCCTCCAGACGCCGTCGAGCTTCTTCTACGACTCCGGCAAACCGGTCCGCGCCGAGGAGTCGGACGACCTGTTCCGCCAGGGCATGCTGCGCGTGGCCCGGGCGACGGGCGAGGCCGAACGGGCCTGGCTGCAAGAGGCCGTCGAGCTGCTCGACCGGCCGGAGTGAGACCGCGGACGGCCCGGCTCCCGGTCAGCCCAGCTGCTCCCGCAGAGAGGCCCGCCACTGCTCCGTGAAGGCCTCCGGCGTCGCCCCCAGAACCTTCCGCATCGCGTCCTCCACCGCCCCGGGGCGCTCCCGGTGCTCCCCGACGGCCCGGTAGAAGTCGCGCAGCCGGGCCTCGCCCCAGTGGTCGGCGATCAGCCGGCACGCCGTCCAGCCGCTCTCGTAGGAGCGGGCCAGGCGGCTCGCGTCGCCGGTGAAGCCGAAGTCCTCGTCGTCCGGGAGCGCGGTGGGGACCCGCCCTGCACCGACCGCCCGGGACAGTTCGGGCGCGGCCTCGGCAGGGGTGCGGCCGGTGGCGCGGTAGCCGACCCAGTCGGCGTACCCCTCGGACAGCCACAGGGGCGTGGCGGCCGTGGTGCGGGCGCGGGTGGCGACATGGGTGGTCTCGTGGGTGAGGACGACCTGTTCGCCGAGACCGCCGAGGAGCGCGAACGCGTCCGGGTTGACGATGATCCGGTCCGCCGACGCCCGGTCCCGCACACCCGTCTCGCCGGTGGTGACCGCCGCGATCCCGCGGTAGGAGGACGCGGGCGAGCCGAGCAGCCCCGCCATGCCCTCCAGCGATCCCGGTACGAGCACGACGACCCGCCGGCTCCACTGCGTCCCCCAGGCGTCCGAGAC
Organism: Streptomyces sp. SID5643; assembly: GCF_009872555.1. Taxonomy (NCBI): domain Bacteria; kingdom Bacillati; phylum Actinomycetota; class Actinomycetes; order Kitasatosporales; family Streptomycetaceae; genus Streptomyces; species Streptomyces sp. SID5643. The sequence continues at coordinate 15,532 of NZ_WWIC01000158.1, read as the reverse complement.
GGCGGGCACGGCACGGTCGGCCAGGTCCGCGAAGTCCCGCAGCGCCCGCCCGGACTGACCGACGCCCAGCACGAGGCTGTACCGGCCGCGGACGAGGTGCACCGCCCCCTGGTCCCAGAGCTGCTGCGCGGACTTCTTCGCGGGCCGGTCGGTGTCGACGGACCACTTCCCGTCCGTGTCCCGGCTCAGCCGCAGGGTGCGCCCGGCGGTCACCGGTGCCCGGTCGTACCCGGCGACGCGGTAGCGCAGTTCGGCATCGGCGGTGGCCGTGTCGCCGGTGCGGCGCAGTCCGGTCACCCGGTACGACCAGGAGGCCACGGGTACCGCGCGCAGTCTGGCGAAATCCGTCCCCGCGCCCGTGCGTTCGTAGGCCCGCGCGTCGCGGTCGAGGACGGCCGCGGCCCGCCGGTCCAGAAGCCGCTGGACGTCGGCCGTGGCACGGTCGGTGGCGGGCCGCCCGCCGCACCCGGTCAGGGCGACGAGCAGCACGACGAGCGCCACGAGCACGGACCCCGACCTTCGACCAGCCACGTTCCCGATCGTACGGGCGCCGGGCCGCCCCGGTCAGACTCTGGTGACCGACGAGACGGGCATCATCCCGACCGGGTCGTAGCGCACGGGCGCGCCGGGGTAGGGCGCGTGGATGACCTGGCCGCCCCCCATGTACATCCCGACGTGGCTGGCGTCGCCCCGGTAGACAACCAGGTCACCGGGGCGGGCCTCGGACAGCGGGACCTGCCGGCCGGCGTACCGCTGGGCCTGCGAGGTACGCGGCAGGGAGACCCCGGCCTGCGCGTACGACCACTGCATCAGACCTGAACAGTCGAACCCGGAAGGGCCGTTGGCGCCCCAGACATAGGGCTTGCCGAGCGCGCTGCGGGCGGCGGCGACGGCGGCCGACCCTCGTCCCGAGGCTGCGGTGGCGCCGTCGAGGCCGGGCAGGTCGCCGCGGCCGGAGCGGGAGGCCCGGCCGTAGGCGTCGCGCTCGGATGCGGGCAGGGAGTTGAGCAGCCGCCGGGCCGTGGCGAGTTTGCGCTCGACGGTCTTCTTGTGCGCGGCGACGGCCTTGCGGCTCCGGTCCAGTTCGTGGAGCTTCCCGGCGGCCTCCTCGCGGTCCTGGGCGAGTTCGCGCATGGCGTGCCGGAGCTGCTTCAGCTCACCGGCCTGGTGGGCGGTGAGGCGGTCGAGCCGGGACGCGTGGTCGAGGTAGTCGTCCGGATCGTCGGAGAACAGCAGGGCGAGGGACGGGTCGATGCCGCCCTCGCGGTACTGGGCGCCGGCCAGCGAACCGAGGGAGTCCCGCAGGGTGTTCACGCGCTGCTGGCCGCGGGCGATGCGGTCCCGCGCGATGCCGACCTCGTCGCGCAGTTCGTCGGCGCGCTCGTCGGCCGCGTTGTACGCCTCGGTCGCCTTCTCGGCCTGCTCGTAGAGCCGGTCCACCGAGGCCCGGGTGTCGTCGTACGGTGTGGCGGCGGCCGGTACCGCGACCACGGCGGCGGCCGCGACGGACAGGAAGCCGACCGCGGCACCGGCGCCCCGGTCGAACCCGGACGGTGCAAGGCGGCGATGAGACCCCACGGGAAGCCGCTCTCCTTCCGCTGGCGGACTTGGAACGCGGCAGACAGTAGCCCCGCGACCGGGGGCCGCCAACGACCATCCGTGGGTATCCAGCACGGCGCCCCGCCGCTGACGCAGGTCAATGGCGGGGCGTGGGCTCACTCGGGCTGGTGCGATTCGCCCGAACGGCGGACACGTGTCCTGATCTTGAGGGCGCCGGAAGTCTCCGGGGTGGCGGCGACGTGGCCGGGATCAGACCCGGACGCCGAACATGAACGGGCCACCGATGGTGTTCATCGACTCGTAGCGGACGACCGTACCGGTGCGCGGAGCGTGGATGATCTGCCCGTTGCCGGCGTAAAGGCCCACGTGGTGCAGGTCGTTGAAGAAGAAGACCAGGTCGCCGACCTTGAGCTGGCTGACCGAGTAGATCTTGGTGCCGGCCCCGGTCTGGGCCTCGGAGGTGCGCGGGATCTGGACGCCGGCCGCGGCGTACGCCCGGGAGGTGAGGCCGGAGCAGTCGTAGGAGCTCATGCCGGTGGCGCCGTAGACGTAGGGCTTGCCGAGCTGGCTCTGGGCGAAGGCGAAGGCGGCGGCGGCACGGCCGGAGCCGGGCGGGACGTCGGCGGTGAGGGCGTCGCGCTCGGCGGTCCGGCTGGCGCGGTTCTGCTCGGCGGCCAGTTCGGCCTTCTGGGCCGCGGTGAGGCTGTTGAGCAGCTTCTGCGCGGAGGAGAGCTTGCCCTGGACTTCCTTCTTCTTCTTGCCGAGTTCGGTCCGGGTGGAGGCGAGGTCCTTGAGCTTCTCGGAGGCCTCGGCGCGCTCCTGGGCGAGTTCGCGCTGCTTCTCCTGGACCTTCTTCAGCGCCTCGACCTGCTGGCTGCTCAACTGGTCAAGGGTGGAGGCCTTGTCCAGGTAGTCCTCCGGGTTCGCGGAGAGGAACAGCTGGACGGAGGGGTCGATGGAGCCGGTGCGGTACTGCGACGCGGCGGCGAGGCCCAGGCTGTCGCGGAGCTCGTTGAGCTCCTCCTGACCACGGGCCACGTTGTCCTGGATGGTGGAGATCTCCTTCTGGAGCTTCTCCTGCTTCTCCTTGGCCCCGTTGTACTTCTCGGTGGCCTGCTCCGCCTCTTCGTAGAGCTTGTCGACCTTGGCCTTGACCTCGTCCTTGCTCGGCTTCTCGCTGGGGGCGGCGTTGGCGGCCTGCGAGCTGAAGGCGACGGCAGCGGCGGCGGCGGTGGTCAGCACGGTCACACGTGCGCGGCTCGGCTGCTTGGGACGACGGTGGGACGCCACGGGTGAAAAGCTCCTTCTCAGCCCCTCCGCCGTCTCTCCCGATGAGTGATCACCCGAGCGGAGGTTCGGCCCGACCCTAGTGACCTTCCTGTGATCAGTTCAAATCCTCAGCTGAAAAATTGCGTCACGGTAGGCCAACTTTTCCCCTGGACTCACGGGTGGTGAGACCCACTTGACGCACCGTGGCACACAGGTCCCATCAATTCGGGCATCACGCCCGGACGTTACGCAGGGGGGCGTACGGTCCCCTAGGACCGCGAAAGGCGCTTGAGGAGCATCGCCGAGGCCACCGGGCGGGCGCCGGCGCGGGCGACACCGTCGGCGACCTCGCGGTCGGTGGAGGCCACGATGACCGGGCGGCCCGGGGGCTCGGCACGCACCAGCTGGCGGATCAGCTCGTCGGCGGTGACGCCCGGCTTCGAGAAGAGCACCCGGACCCCGCGCGGCGGCGCGAGCAGCACCGGCGCGGCGAGCTCGGCGCCGTCGAAGACGCAGGTCACCTCGGCGCCGCTCTGCGCGGCCAGCTGGGAGAGCTGCCCGAGCAGCCGCAGACGCTGCTTCTCCAGTGGCATCTGCGGATAGCCGGTCTTGGTGACGTTGTAGCCGTCGACGACGAGATGGGCCTGTGGCAGCTCCAGCAGCTGGTCCAGGACCTGCGGGTCGTGCTCGGACAGGGCGCGGGCGGCGATGTCCTTCGGGGACATCCGGCCCGGCTCGACGGCGTCGACGGTCTCGGCCGGGCGCACCGACACCGGGGGCAGGGCCAGTTCGCGGCGGAGCCCCTGGGTGGCGTCCAGCAGGGTGTCCAGCAGCAGCCGGACCCGCATGTCCTCGACACTGCGGCCCTCGCGGGCGGCCCGGCGCGCGGCCTCCAGGGCGGCCTCGGTCTCACCCAGCCGGGACTTGAGCCGCCGGGTCTCGCTCTCGGCGGCGGACACCTGGGCGTGCCCCTCCGCGCGGACGGCCTCGATCTCGCCCTGCGCCTTGCGCAGGGCGGCCTCACCGCGCTTGACGTCACTGAGGGCGGCGCGCAGCTTGCGGTGCAGCGACTCGGTTTCCTTCTTGGCCGATTCCAGCTCCGTGCGCAGTCGCTCGGTCTCGGCCCGGGTATGGTCGCGGGCGCGGTCCAGTTCGGCGCGCAGCCGCTCCAGCTCGGCCCGGCCCTCCTCGTCGGCGCGCTCGGCGTCGGCACGCTGGGCCTCTTCGCCGGCGGCCGTCACCTGCTTCACCCAGCCGGGGGGCCGCAGTACGTAGGCCGCGGCCGCCACGTCGAGCGGGTCCGCGGCCGGGGGCGGGGAGCCGGAGTCCAGGGCGCCGGTCAGTTCCGGCTGGGCCTCTCTGAGCTTCTCCCCGATGCGCTGCCGGAACAGCGGATCGGTCTCCAGCGCGGCCGCCATCGCGTTGCCGGCGAACTTCGCCCGGCGATTCGGTGCGAAGCGGGCGTACTGCCTCAGCTGCGCGGGCAGCTCCCCGACCGTCAGCGCGCCGAAGCCGTCGGAGACGATCTGCACGACCCTGCGGCGCACGCCGTCGGGCAGCGGACGGTCGAGCACCTCGGCGGCGCCGTCGTCCGGCCCCCCGCCCGTGGTCTCCACCATCCGTCACACACTCCAATTCTTGCGGGGCCCTCCCCACTCTCGACTTCGCTCGAGCGGGGGGACCCCCATCGTCAGGAGCCGGCGCCCGGCCTGTCCACGAGTTCCACCTGGTCCACCGCGTTGCACCAACGGCAGCGCACCGACTCGATGGTCTCACTGAGCACCTCGCGCTCCTCGACCTTCGGCTCTCCGGCCAGGTCGAGGTGGACGTACTCGACAACCTTCGCCGAGCGGGTCACGTCGAACCTCGTGAGGTTGCCGCAGAGGGTGCAGCGCCACCGCGTCTCGGCGGTCGGCAGGGGAACCGTCATCGTGACCTGTTCTCTTTCCTTCTAGTGTCCGCGACGCGACCGGCATCCCCGGTGCGTGTGGCTCGTAACCCTACGGCCTGGCGGGTACCCGCCGCCCGCGCGTCCACGGCGGCGAGGCGGTCTGGGTGGTTGCGTCCGGTTACGTCATGCTCTGTATTCATGATCCGCAAGTGGAGTGCGTCGCTCGTCCGGGCCGGCAGAGCGGCCAGGGGGTCCTCGGCGCCGGTGACGTACTCACTCATCGCCCTGTGCTGCCTGGCCTTCCTGGCCGGGCCCGCCTCGGGCCTTAATCCGGCCTACGGCACGGGTGACGAACTGCTCGCCGTGCAGCGGGCCTACTTCCGGCGCTGGGGCGTGATTCCCGCAGACCTGTTCGAAGGGTCCGCGGGGTCGGTCCTCACCCCCGCCACCGCGCTCTTCGTCCACGGCAGCTGGGTGCACCTGCTCGGCAACATGCTCTTCCTCTACGTCTTCGGGGCGATGACCGAGGAGCGGATGGGGCGAGTGCAGTTCACCCTGTTCTACGTCGGCTGCGGCTACCTGGCCCTGCTGGGCTACGCCGTCGCCAACGCGGACTCCGAGCAGTCCCTGGTCGGAGCCTCGGGGGCGATCTCCGCGGTCCTCGGTGCGTTCCTGTACCTGTTCCCCCGGGCCCGGGTGACCAGTCTCCTGCCGTTCCTCTTCTTCCTGCCGGTGCGTTTCCCGGCGTGGGTGGTGCTGCCGTTCTGGGCGGCGCTGCAATGGCTGGCGGCGGGGCGGGCCTCGGACGGGCCGGGGGTGGCCTACCTCGCCCACCTGATCGGATTCGGGCTGGGCTTCGGCTATGCCTCGGTCCGCTACGGCCGTCCCACCAGCCCTACTAGAGTGAAGGCCGCCCCTGCTCCGGCCCCCGAGGGAGAGAACCAGCCGTGATCACCGCGATCGTCCTCATCAAGACCAGCGTGGACCGGATCCCCGAGATCGCCGAGTCGATCGCGGCGCTGGACAGCGTCAGCGAGGTCTTCTCGGTCACGGGCACCTACGACCTGATCGCGATGGTCCGGGTCAAGGAGCACGAGGACCTCGCGGAGGTCATCCCGGGCCGGATCAGCAAGATCCCCGGGGTGGAGGGGACCGACACGCACGTCGCGTTCCGCACCTACTCCCAGCACGACCTGGAGGCGGCCTTCTCGATCGGGCTGGACAACTAGCGACCGCGTCCTGCCCGCCGGGTCCCGGATGAGGAGTTCTTCATCCGGGCTTCATCCCGCTCCCCCGGTTCCGTCCGCAGGATCGGGCCATGGTCTTCTCTCGCCGGATGGCGGCCCTGTCCGCCGTCGTGCTGATCCCGCTGGGCATCGCCGCGACCAGCTACGCGCTCGCGGACCGCCCCGAGTCTCCCAGGGTGCCCGCCCAGCAGGTCGAGCTGGACCACGGCTCGCCCACGCCCACCTCCACCCTCCGGCCCTCCCCGAAGGCCACACCGCCCGGCGCCACGCCGGGTGACGAGGTCGTCTCGCGGCCTCCGGTGACCGACAGCTCAGCGGGTGACGATGACGACGACGACCACGGCCGGCGCACCGGAGACGACGGACCGGGCGACGACGACGGCCCCGGCTCCGACGGCTGACACCGGCCGCCGGCGGGTCTCGGCCCGGGTCCGGATCCTGCTGTGGCTGCTGCTCGTGATGGCGCTCGCACTCGCCGCGGTGGCCATGACCACCCGCTCCTTCCTGTTGCGGGACGTCGACCACCGCATCAACCGCCTGCTCACCCAGGAGACCGGCGAGTTCGCGAACTTCGAGGAGCGCGGCGGGGATCCGCGCACCGGCCGCCCGTTCACCGACGCGGACCGGCTGCTGACGGTGTTCCTGGAGCGGCAGTACCCCGACGCGGACGAGGAGCTGATCGGCCTGGTCGGCCGGGCGGGCGCCGGCCCCCGGCAGATCCGCCAGCCGCACGACCTGCCCGTCGCCCTGCCCCTGCACGAGGACCCCGCCGCCCGGGCCCGCGTCTTCGGCTCGCCCGACTCCTCCGGCGTGCTCGACCGGCCGCAGGGCGAGATCCGGTGGGCGAAGGTCACCGTGGCCCAGCCGGGCCGGGCGCCGGACGCCGCGTTCGTCGTGGCGTTCCACCCGGAACGGGAGCAGGCCCGGGTCAACAGCGTGTTCCGCACGCTGCTCGTCATCTCCTCAGTGGCCCTGCTGCTGACCGTCGGCATCGCCTGGGCGGTCGCCGGGCGGATCCTCAGACCGGTGCGGGTGGTGCGCGCCGCGGCGGCGCAGCTGACCGAACAGGACCTCACCCGCCGGATCCCGGTGCACGGCCACGACGACATAGCGGCGCTCGCCGAGACGTTCAACGGCATGCTCGACCGGCTGGAGCGGGCCTTCGCCGCCCAGCGCGAGTTCGTCGACGACGCCGGCCACGAGCTGCGCACCCCCATCACCATCGTGCGCGGGCACCTGGAGGTCATGGGCGACGACCCGGCCGAACGCGAGGAGACCGTCCGGCTGGTCACCGACGAGTTGGACCGGATGAGCCGCATCGTCGAGGACCTGCTCCTGCTCGCCAAGGCCGAACGCCCCGACTTCGTCTCCCCCGAGCCGATCCAGGTCGCCGAACTCACCGCCGACGTCTACGTCAAGGCCCGCACCCTGGGCGACCGCGACTGGCGGCTCGACGGGGTCGCCGACCTGGAGGCCGAACTGGATCCGCAGCGGATCACCCAGGCCATGGTGCAGCTCGCGCAGAACGCCGTGCAGCACACGATGCCGGGGCAGACCATCCGCATCGGCTCGCGGACCGACGGCCCGGACCTGGAGCTGTACGTGGCCGATTCGGGGCCCGGTGTGCAGCCGCAGGACGCCGAGGTGATCTTCGAACGCTTCCGGCGCGGCACGGCCCGCCGGGGTGCCCGGGGCTCCGGTGCCGGACTCGGGCTGTCCATCGTCAAGGCCATCGCCGAGGGGCACCGGGGCCGGGTGCGGCTGTACGGCACACCCGGGGGCGGCGCCACCTTCGCCCTCGTCCTGCACACACCCCGGGATCCGGAAGGGGACCCCACGTGAACCGCATCCTCATCGTCGAGGACGAGGAGCGCATCGCCTCCTTCGTGGAGAAGGGCCTGCGCTCCAACGGCTTCACCACGACCGTCGTCACCGACGGCGACACGGGCTACGAGTATGCCCTGACCGGCGGTTTCGACCTCGTCGTCCTGGACATCGGGCTGCCCGGCCGGGACGGCTTCACGATCCTGCGGGAGCTGCGCGAGGCGCGGGTGTCGGTACCGGTGATCGTGCTGACCGCTCGGGACTCCGTACGGGACACGGTGGCGGGCCTGGAGGGCGGCGCCGACGACTGGATGACCAAGCCGTTCCGGTTCGAGGAGCTGCTCGCCCGGGTGCGGCTGCGGCTGCGGACTGCGGCGCGGGCGCCGGAGGTGACGGTGCTCAGGTCGGGCTCGCTGAGCCTCGATCTCCGCACCAGGCGTGCGCGGTCCGGGGAGCGGACGGTCGATCTGACGGCACGTGAGTTCGTGCTGCTGGAGCTGTTCCTGCGGCATCCGGGGCAGGTGCTCTCCCGGGAGCAGATCCTGTCCCATGTGTGGGGATACGACTTCGATCCGGGATCCAACATCGTGGACGTGTACGTGCGGACGCTGCGGAAGAAGCTGGGGGCGGAGCGGGTGGAGACGGTGCGGGGGATGGGGTATCGGTTGCCGTGAGTGCCACTTGAGCGTCGTTGCCGGGTGCGGGTCGTCCGTGGCTTGGCGCGCCCACGCGGCGGAGCCGCAGATCGGCACAGCCCCACGCCCCTGAGTGCGTGTGAGAACTCCTTCATGTAGGGCTCATGGGCGGCTCACCGCCCTTGCCGATGCTCGACGACGTGACATGGAATCCCCGAGTTCTCACCGCGCTGTGCGTGGCGCTTTCCCTCTGCGCGCTGCTGGCCGTCCCCACGAACTTCCCGGGGCTCGGCGGCGACGCGCGGCTCACGCTCGTCGTGTTCGTGTTCGCGACCTGCGCCTGGATCGGGACGTCGATCGACGACACGTACATCGCGCTCGGCGCCGGGCTCGCGCTCACGGTGACCGGGGTGATCAGCAGCGACACCCTGTTCGGCACGCTCGGTGACGACACGGTGTGGCTGCTGATCTGCGCGTTCGTGCTGGCGGCCGCGGTGAGCCGGACCGGGCTCGCGGGGCGGGCGGCGGTGTTCCTGGTGAGCGGGGCGCGCACCGTCCGGCAGCTGGTGCATCTGACGACCGCCGCCCTGGTCGTCACGGCGTTCGCGGTGCCCGCCACCTCCGGCCGGGCCGCGCTCGCGCTGCCGGTGTTCCTCGCCCTCACCAAGGTCCTGACCGACCGGAAGCGACTGGTCGTGATGCTGGCGCTGCTGTTCCCGACGGTGATTCTGCTGTCGGCGGTGGCGACGCTGATCGGCGCGGGAGCCCATCTGATCACGGTGTCGGTGCTCTGGGAGACGACCGGACAGCACATCGGCTTCACGCAGTGGCTGCTGCTGGGCCTGCCGCTGGCCGTGGCCTCCTCCCATCTGGCCGCGGAGCTGGTCCTGCTGACGACGACCCGGCGCGCGGACCGCACCGGCCCCGTCCACATCACCCCCGAGCAGATCCAGCGGCACAGCGAACAGCCGGTCACCGGCCCCTGGGGCCAGGCCGAGAAGCGCTGCGTCCTGCTGCTGGCGACCGTGATCGCCCTGTGGTGCAGCGAGCCGCTGCACCGCGTGCCGCCCGCCCTGGTCGCGCTGATCGGCGCGGTCGTCGCCGCCTCGCCCGCCCTGGGCACCGTGCGCCTGAAGGACGCGCTGAAGACCGTCCCCTGGTCGCTGCTGCTGTTCATGGCCGCGACGATGGCGATGGGGGTCGCGCTCGCCGACTCGGGAGCGGCGAAGTGGCTGGTCTCCGGGCTCCCGGCCGGCGCGTCCCCGCTGGTGTTCCTGGCGATCGTGATCACCGTCAGCACCGCGGCCCACCTGGTCCTTCAGTCCCGCTCGGCCCGCTCGTCGGTGCTGGTGCCGCTGGTCGTGGCCGCCTCCGTCGGCGTCGGGGTCAACCCGGTCGCCGCCGCCCTCGCCTCGACCGCCGCCGCGGGCTTCTGCCACACCCTGCCCGCCTCGGCCAAGCCGGTCACGCTCTTCGCGCAGCTCCCCGGCACCCCGACCTACACACCGCGCGACCTGCTGCGGCTGTCCGCCGTCCTGGCGCCGCTGACCGCCGCGCTCGTCCTGTTCTTCGCCGTCGCGGTGTGGCCGCTGCTCGGCGTGTCCGTCACCCGTTGAGGAGCCTTCCGTGCTGAACCGTGTCGTCGTAGCCCCCAGCGGCTTCAAGGAGTCCCTGTCCGCCGAGGCCGCCGCCGACGCCATCGCGGCCGGCGTACGCCGGGTCCTGCCCGGCGCCGACCTCGACCTCGTGCCCCTGGTGGACGGCGGCGAGGGCACGGCTCTCGCCCTGGCCGCCGCGACCGGGGGCCGGATCGTCACCACCGCGGCGACCGGCCCGGTCGGGGAGACCATCGCCGCGCACTTCGCCCTCCTCGGCGGCGGGGACACCGCGGTCGTGGAGATGGCGGCGGTCGCGGGCCTCTCGCTCGTCCCGCGCGGCCTGCGCGACCCGGGCGCCACGACCACGTACGGCGTCGGCGAGCTGATCCGCGCCGCCCTGGACACGGGCGTCCGGCGGATCCTCGTCGGCTGCGGCGACTCGGGCACCTCGGACGGCGGCGCGGGCGCCCTCCAAGCGCTCGGGGCGCGCCTGCTGGACACCGAGGGGCGCGAACTCCCCCACGGTGGCCGGGAACTGACGCGCCTGCACCGCATCGACCCCACCGGCCTGGACCCCCGGCTCACGGAGGTGGAGCTGCTCGTCGCCTGCAACCCGTACAACGTGCTCTGCGGCGAGCGGGGCGTGGCCCGGGTCTTCGGCCCGCAGAAGGGCGCGACGCCCGCACAGGTGGAGGAGCTGTCGGCGGCCCTGGAGAACTGGGCGTTCGTCCTCACCCGCGATGCCGCCGTACCGGACAGCGACCTGCGCTCCGGACCCGGCACGGGCGCCTCCGGCGGCCTGGGGGCGGGTCTGGCCGCCCTGGGCGCCCGGCTGCTCCCCCGCTTCGACGTGCTGCTGGACCACCTCGACCTGGACGCCCGGCTGGCCCGTGCCGACCTGGTCGTCACCGCCGAGGGCGCCCTGGACCACCAGACGCCGCGCGGCAAGGTACCCGCCGAGGTGGCCCGCCGCGCCAAGCTCCACGGCCGGCCCGTCCTGGCCCTGGCCGGCACGCTCGGCGAAGGTGCGGGCGACGTACCGGGCGTGGACGCCTGTCACGGCATCCTCCCCGCCCCGATGGAGCTGGCCGAGGCACTGCTGCGCGCGAGCGAACTCCTCACGGACGCCACCGAACGCGCCCTGCGGATGATCGTCCTGGGCACCCGGCTGCCGGTTCAGGCGGAGGTGTCCGGCACGCAGCGCCCGTCCTCGGTGCGGTAGTTCCACTTCGCCCCGTCCGTCACGAGTTCCCGCACCGCCCGTACGAACCGCTCGACGTGCTCGTCCGGCGTGCCCGCGCCGAAGCTGACCCGGATGGCGTTGAGCGACTTCTCCCCGGGCGCGGCCTCCGGTGAGCCGCACTCACCCTGCGCCTGCGGGGCGCTGCCGAGCAGCGTGCGCACCAGCGGGTGGGCGCAGAACAGCCCGTCCCGTACGCCGATGCCGTACTCGGCGGACAGGGCGGCGGCGAAGTGCGAGCTGTTCCAGCCCTCGACGACGAAGGAGAGCACGCCGACGCGCGGCGCGTCGTCCCCGAAGAGGGAGAGGAACCGCACCTGCGGGACGTCGGCGAGTCCTTCCCGCACGACGCGGACCAGGTGCTGCTCACGGGCGACGAGGGTGTCGAAACCGGCCTCGGTCAGCGCCTTGCAGGCCGAGGCGACGGCGTAGGCGCCGATGACGTTGGGCGACCCGGCCTCGTGGCGGGCGGCGCTGTCGTGCCACTCCACGTCCACTCCCCCGTCCTGGCGCCGGCTGACCTTGCGGCTGGCGCCGCCGCCCGCCAGGTACGGCTCGGCCGCGCGCAGCCAGTCGGACCGCCCGGCCAGGACGCCCGAGCCGAAGGGCGCGTACAGCTTGTGCCCGGAGAAGGCGACCCAGTCGACGTCGAGGTCCGCGACGGACACCGGGTGGTGCGGGGCCAGCTGGGCGGCGTCCAGGACGATCCGCGCGCCGTGGGCGTGCGCGGCCGCCGCGAGCTCCCGTACGGGCCACAGCTCGCCGGTGACGTTCGAGGCGCCGGTGACACACACCAGGGCCGGCCCGTAGGGGTCGCGGCCGGCGAGGGCGCGCTCCAGGGTCTCGACGGCCTCGCGGGGGCTGCGCGGGGCGTCGAGGCAGGTGACGTGGGCGTTGCGCCAGGGCAGCAGGGAGGCGTGGTGCTCGGTCTCGAAGACGAACACCTGGCAGTCGGCGGGGAGGGCGGCGGCGAGGAGGTTGAGGGAGTCGGTGGTCGACCGGGTGAACACGACCTGGTCGTCCTCACGGCAGCCGAGGAACTCGGCGACGGTCCGGCGGGCGTTCTCGAACAGGTCGGTGGAGAGCTGGGAGAGGTATCCGGCACCGCGGTGGACGCTGCCGTAGTAGGGCGCGTAGGCGGCGACGTCGTCCCAGACCCGCTGGAGGGCCGGGGCGCTGGCGGCGTAGTCGAGGGCGGCGTAGGCGACCTCGCCCCCGGTCACGAGCGGCACGGTGACATCCCGCCCCAGAACGGGCAGCGGGGCACAAACGGACGGGACGGAGGCAAGGGTGGAGACGGACATGGCGGAACTCCCGTGAAGGCAGGTGACATCCGCCCGCGAGCGCGTACGGCTCAAGCGGGGGAAAGGAAAAGGGGGATGCGGAGGCGGGGCTCTGCGGCCCTATCGCATTCGCCGGTTCACGGAAGACTCCTCGTCACGCGCTTGCCGTAGACCTCGCTGCCTACGACCCGGTCCTCACCCGGGGCACCCCGCCACGGACGGAGGGTTGCCGGACAGTCGGCCGGGGCCTCATGACTGTCACTCATGACCTGATCAGGAACGTACGCGAAGAGATCGGCGTCCCGCAACCCGAGTCCGGATCGCGGGACGCCGACCGTGGTCGCCTACCGGTTGCTGGCGGCCACCCAGCGCTCCAGCGTGCGCTTGGCCGCCCCCGAGTCGATCGACTCGGCCGCCTTCGCCATCCCGGCGCGGATCTGCTCGGCCAGCGGCGCGCCGGTGGGCTCCAGGGCCACCAGTGCCGCCGCCGAGTTCAGCAGGACCGCCTCGCGGACCGGGCCGGTCTCGCCGTCCAGCAGGCGGCGGGCGACCTCGGCGTTGTAGGAGGCGTCGGCGCCGCGCAGCGCCTCCACCGGGACGAGTTCGAGGCCCACGTCACGCGGGTCGAAGGCCTCCTCGGTGACCTTGCCGTCCCGGACGGTCCACACCCGGGACGTGGCCGTGGTCGTGAGCTCGTCGAGGCCGTCGTCGCCCCGGAAGACCAGGGACGAGTTGCCGCGCTCGGCGAAGACCCCCGCGACGATCGGCGCCATGCGCGGGTCCGCCACACCGACCGCCTGGGCACGGACCCGGGCCGGGTTGGTGAGGGGGCCGAGGGCGTTGAACACCGTGCGGATGCCCAACTGGCCGCGGGCGGCACCCGCGTGCCGCAACGCCGGGTGGAACTTCACCGCGAAGCAGAAGGTGATCCCGGCCTCGTCGGCGACCTCCGCGACGCGGTTCAGCGGCAGCTCCAGATTGACCCCGAGCTTCTCCAGCACGTCGGAGGCGCCGGAGGCCGAGGACGCGGCCCGGTTGCCGTGCTTGACGACCTTCGCGCCGGTGCCGGCGACGACGATCGAGGACATCGTGGAGATGTTGACCGTCTTCGCGCCGTCACCGCCGGTGCCGACGATGTCGACCGTCGCCCCGGGCACCTCGATCACGTTGGCGTGCGCGTACATCGTGCGGACCAGGCCGTTGATCTCCTCGACGGTCTCGCCCTTGGCGCGCAGCGCCACGACGAACCCGGCGATCTGCGCATCGGTCGCCTCGCCGCTCATGATCCGGTCCATCGCCCAGGCGGTGTCGTCCGCGCTCAGGTGCCTGCCGTCCAGCAGGCCGTTCAGCAGCCGGGGCCAGGAGCGGCCCGCCGCGGTGTCGCCTCCAGCGGGGGTCACAGCGCTCATAAGCCGCTCCAGGGTCAGGCGTCCCGCACTACGGGACGAGAGTCTCAACGAGGTCCACCCTATCCAGCCCGGGGGCCGCAGAAGGGCCCCGTCCGGCGTTCGGACGGGGCCCTTCTGTGGCGTGGCGAAGCAGTGATCAGTGGTGGCCGTGGCCGCTCGTGATCTCCCGGTGTTCCTCGGCGGTGGGCTTCGGGATCTGGGCACCCTCGCCGAAGTAGGCGTCGCTGAGCTTGGCGCGCAGCTTCTCGGAACCCTTCACCTTGCGCTCGACGCCGTTCTCGTCGACCGTCGGGCCGATCTCGGCCGGCTGGTACTGCTCGTGCGCCGTGAGCGTGTACATCTGCTCCTGGCTGAGCGGCTCGTGCACCTCGATGAACTCACCGTGCGGCAGGCGCTTGATGATGCCGGTCTCGCGGCCGTGCAGCACCTTCTCCTTGTCCCGGCGCTGCAGGCCGAGGCAGATGCGCTTGGTGACGATGAAGGCGAGGACCGGTCCGAGGAAGAACCCGATCCGGACGAACCACGTCACCGCGTTGATCGACAGGTGGAAGTGCGTGGCGACGATGTCGTTGCCACCGCCGATCAGCATGATGATGTAGCCGGTGACCCACGCGACACCGACACCGGTGCGGGTCGGGGCGTTGCGCGGCCGGTCGAGGATGTGGTGCTCGCGCTTGTCCCCGGTGACCCACGACTCGATGAACGGGTAGAGGGCGATGATCGCGAGGAACACACCGAAGAGCACCAGCGGGATGAACACGCCCAGGACCAGGGTGTGGCCCCAGAAGTCGATCTCCCAGCCCGGCATCGCGCGGATCAGGCCTTCGGCGAAGCCCATGTACCAGTCGGGCTGGGCACCGGTCGACACCTGGTCGGGCCGGTACGGGCCGAGGACCCAGATCGGGTTGATCGTCGCGATCGCGGCGAGGGCCGAGATGACACCGAAGACCAGGAAGAAGAAGCCTCCGGCCTTGGCCATGTAGACCGGCAGCAGCGGCATGCCGACGACGTTCTTGTTGGTCCGGCCGGGACCCGCGAACTGGGTGTGCTTGTGGTAGAAGACCAGGATCAGGTGGCCGACCACGAGCCCGAGCATGATGCCCGGCAGCAGCAGGATGTGGATCGAGTAGAACCGGGCGACGAAGTCGGTGCCCGGGAACTCCCCGCCGAACAGGAACATCGAGATGTACGTGCCCACGATCGGCACGGACAGGATGGCGCCCTGCGTGAAGCGGACACCGGTGCCGGAGAGCAGGTCGTCCGGGAGCGAGTAGCCGGTGAAGCCGGTGAACATGCCCAGGACGAACAGCAGGAAGCCGAACAGCCAGTTGATCTCGCGCGGCTTGCGGAACGCGCCGGTGAAGAAGACGCGCATCATGTGCACGAACATGCCGGCGAGGAAGATGATCGCCGCCCAGTGGTGGATCTGCCGGATGAGCAGACCGCCGCGGACGTCGAAGCTGATGTCCAGCGTGGAGGCGAACGCCTCCGACATCAGCTGCCCCTGGAGCGGGACGTAACTGCCGTGGTATTCCACCTCGTTCATCGACGGGTGGAAGAACAGCGTCAGGTACAC
>NZ_WWIC01000157.1:0-2707 GCF_009872555.1 Streptomyces sp. SID5643 | reverse complement strand
TCGCCGTCGTCGACGATCTCCTCGATGACCTCCGTCATGTCGTACGGCCGGTTGCCGTCCGCCGGGACCAGCTCGGCGAGCGTGTCGCAGCGACGGTCGTGCGGGTCGTCGCACGGCACCGCGGGCGGGTTCTCCCGGTTGTTCTGCGGGAGCAGGGACAGGAGGTAGCGGACCTCGGCGGCGCAGGTCTCTTCGTCGTCGTAGGCGAAGTGGCAGACGCCGCTGGTCTCGGCGTGGACGTCGGCCCCGCCGAGGCCGTTCTGGGTGATCTCCTCGCCGGTGACCGCCTTGACGACGTCCGGGCCGGTGATGAACATCTGCGAGGTCTCGCGGACCATGAAGACGAAGTCGGTGAGTGCGGGGGAGTAGGCGGCACCTCCCGCGCACGGGCCGAGCATCACCGAGATCTGCGGGATGACGCCGGACGCCCGGGTGTTGCGCTGGAAGATGCCGCCGTAGCCGGCGAGCGCGGTGACGCCCTCCTGGATGCGGGCGCCGGCGCCGTCGTTGAGGGAGACCAGCGGGGCACCGGCCGCGATGGCCATGTCCATGATTTTGTGGATCTTGGTGGCGTGGGCCTCGCCCAGCGCACCGCCGAAGATCCGGAAGTCATGGGCGTAGACGAACACCGTGCGGCCCTCCACCGTGCCCCAGCCGGTGATCACACCGTCCGTGTACGGCTTCCTGGCCTCCAGGCCGAATCCGGTCGCCCGGTGCCGGCGCAGCTGCTCGACCTCGCGGAACGAGCCCTCGTCCAACAACAGGTTGATGCGCTCGCGCGCGGTCAGCTTGCCCTTGGCGTGCTGCGCCCGTGTCGCCTTCTCACTGGGGCCGGCCAGGACCTGGCGGCGTATCTCGGCCAGCTCCGCGACGTGGGACCTCATGTCTCCCCCTGATGGGACGGGATGTCAGTTGCCGAGCCGGCGCAGACCGTTCATCTGGAGCACGGCGAAGGCCGCGACGACGGCCGCCTGGAGCGGGGTCCACACCGTGCCGACGGTGTTCGGGTCCAGCCAGCCGAAGACCACGGCGGCCACGCTCGCGACCGCCCACAGCAGGTTCGCCTCGATGACCACCTTGGTGGCCACGGTGGACGGCACCGGACGGCCGGCCAGGACGGCGACCAGTGCGCCGTAGACGGTGAGGAACACGCCGATGCCGCGGAGGAAGCCGGTGTCGAGGCCGAGCAGGTCCCCCACCGGACCGGCGGCGAACAGGTAGATGAGGCCGTTGCCTCCGGTCACGACGGCGTCGAGGCCGAGGAAGAGGCGTAACGGACGCGCGGCCTCCGGGCGTCCCTGGGTCGTCACGGCGCGGGCCGGCGACTGGCTCGTGGTCATGTGGTTCTCCAAAGGTCGGGGGGCGGTTTCCACTTCCGATCCGGATCGTTCCAGGCGGTGCTGACCAGCGGCTGACGTGCCGCTTACGCGGCGCAGGGGCCGGTGGCGTCAGGTGAGCTGGAGCAGGGGAGTGCGCACGTCACCGGACAGGGCCGGGTCGTGGGACAGGATGGCGCTCTCGACCTGCCGCAGGGCGGGGGAGGGCTCGATGCCGAGTTCGTCGGCGAGGTGGCGGCGCATACGGCGGAACACGTCCAGGGCGTCGGCCTGGCGGCCCGCACAGTACAGGGCGATCATCAGCTGCTCGCAGAAGCGTTCTCTGAGCGGGTGGCTCGTGTGGGTCTCGGCGAGTTCGGCCAGGACGGCGGCGTGCCGGCCGAGCCGCAGCTCGGCGTCGAAGCGGAGCTCCATGGCCCGCATGCGGTACTCCTCGTAGCGGGCGCCGGCGAGCTGGCACAGGGTCCCGCCGGTGAAGCCGCCGAAGACCGGTCCCCGCCACATGGCCAGGGCTTCTCTCAGTAACCGGGCCGCCTCCTCGGGTGAGCCCGAGCCGAGGGTCTCGGCCTGGCGGACCGTCCTGACGAACTCGGCGGCGTCCAGCTCCCCCTCGTTGACCGTCAGGCGGTAGCCCGAGGGGTGGATGGTGACGCGCGAGGTGGTGCGGTCGGGCTCCAGGCCGCGCAGCTTGCGGCGCAGCCGGCTGACGTGGGCCTGCAGGGCGTTGGCCTGGTTGTCCGGGGCGCCCTCGCTCCACATCTCCTCGACCAGCGCCTCGCCGGAGACCGACTGGCCCTCGCTGACCAGCAGCGTCTGGACCAGGGTCCGTTGCAGATCGCCGGAGATCTCGGCCGGTCCCGACGCGGTGCGGATCTGCAGTGCCCCGAGGATCGAGAACCTCAGCATGTTTCCCCCTTGGCGATCAGTGCGGCAGAGAGTGGTCGGGGGGCCGGTCACGGCGGTCCGTCTATGCGGCCGAGGCCGCGTGGCGGTCTCTCGGGCCGGTTTCCGTCCCGGGGTTTCCTCCCGACTTCATCCTGACACAGAATCATTCCTTTGAGAAGGTATTTTTCTTCTGAACGAGTCCGAGGTGTGCCGACAGGGGCGCTGACCTGTGCGGTTGCCGGACAGTAGAGGTCAAGCGGAAGGGGTGGTGGATGCGGACGCGTCTGCGCCCCGGCGCACCGCCCAGTGCCGGGCGGTGCGCCGGGGCGCGTGTGTCCGCCGGTGCGGGGGGTCACCGGCGGTGCGTGCGGCACCGGGGCCGCGCGGCCGGTGGGGCGGGGCCGCGCCGGAAGCCGGGTGCCGGGGCGTATACGACGAGCGGAGAGGGCAGGATTCGAACCTGCGTGGGCTTTGTGGGCCCGACC
>NZ_WWIC01000156.1:0-6918 GCF_009872555.1 Streptomyces sp. SID5643 | reverse complement strand
CGGCCCGGGGCGGCGGGGCGTCCGGCGGCTGTGTGACGACGTAGGCGCCGCCCGCGGCGATCGTCGCGCCCGCCGTCACCGCGACGGCCGGCTTGGCGAGCGCGCCGAGCAGCTTGGCCGACCAGCCGGCGGAGGCGGCGGAGGTGGCGGCCACGGCCGTCTTGCCGCCGAAGGCCAACGACAGGGTGAACCCGACCGGCAGCGGGACGAGGGCGATGCCCACCAGGAGGCGTTCGGCCGGTACGACGGCCTCGCGGGTGCCGCCGCAGTAGCCGCAGCCGCGGATGTGCCGGGCCAGGCGCTTGCGCCACACCGAGCCGGGCCGGCCGTCCCAACGGCCGGTCACCTCGCGTAGGCCGGGGCAGGCACCGTCCAGCGCGCGCACGATGCCGCGTGAGGTCTACAGGCGCTCCTTCATCCGCTGGACGCGCACGGCGGCGTGCTGCCGGGTGATGCCGACGGCGGCGGCCAGTTCCCGCCGGGTCAGCTCGCCCGCGACCTCCAGCCACCACAGCGACAACAGCTGCCGGTCCTCGTCGTCGAGCCACCGCACGGCCTCGGCGACCTCGCGCCGCTGCCCTTCCAGTTGGAGCCGCAGCACCGTCAGGTCGGCGAAGTCGGAGGCCGGCGCCTCCTCCAGCCGGTCCGGGGTCCGGCGCCGGGCCCGGTCGCGGAGCTGCCGCATGGCGATCGCCACGAGCCAGGACCGGAAGCTGTCGGGGTCGCGCAGCGATCCCAGGTTGCCGACGGCGCGCAGCATGGTCTCCTGCACGACGTCGTCGACGTCGGCGTGACCGTTGAGGGCCCGGCCCACGATGTTGTAGACCAGCGGCAGCCAGCCCGCGACCAGCTCGTCGAGCGCCTGCTGGTCGCCGGCCTGTGCCGCGGTGATGACGGCGCGCCAGTGCTCACTGTCCACGGGAGCCTCTCGCCGGCCGGGATCGGTACTTCTCCGCACGCACCCTCTCAGGCAGGACGGGGGTCTTGGCTATGTGGGGGATCACATGCGGGGAGACGGCGTGAAGGTTCCCGGGATAACAGTTTTTCTCAGCCGCCGAACGCCGGGGCGGTCGCGGTCGCGGGCGCGGTCAGCGCCTCCAGCCGCTTGATCCGCTGCCGTACGACGTACAGCGGGATCACCCCGAACACGCCGAAGGCCATGTCGATCACCGACCACCAGAAGGGGATCCCGCGGAGCGGTCCGCAGATCAGGGCGAGCGGAATGATCCCCGCGCAGGCGATCATGCCGAACTCGACGACCCAGATGTTGCGGACCGGGTCCCGGTAGGGCCCGTAGAAGGCGACCGCGATCACCAGGTGCGCGAAGGCCAGCCAGTCCGTGCCGTAGAGGAGGAAGGGGTACTCGGCGTCGGCCTGGTCCAGGCCGGCCCGGACCCGCCCGATCCACTCCGCCAGCCCGGGCAGGTGGTCGCCGACGGAGAACGCGCGCAACAGATCCTCGGTCCACCGCAGTTCGTGCACCAGGGGAAAGGCCGTGGCGCCGCTGAGCACCAGGCACACGACGAAGAGGGCCAACCAGGCGCGGATGCCCTTGAGCAGGGCGGCTCTGTCGTTCATGGAGGCACTCTACGCCCAAGTTGAACATGTTCAAAAAAGAGGGCGGGGCAACGGAACGGCCCCGGGCGGCAGCACCCGGGGCCGTCACGGCCGAACCGTGTGACTACGCGTCCAGCGACGTCATCACGTGCTTGATCCGCGTGTAGTCCTCGAAGCCGTAGCCCGAGAGGTCCTTGCCGTAGCCGGACTTCTTGAAGCCGCCGTGCGGCATCTCGGCGACCAGCGGGATGTGCGTGTTGATCCACACGCAGCCGAAGTCGAGCTTCTTGGACATCCGCATGGCGCGGCCGTGGTCCTTGGTCCACACGGAGGAGGCCAGCGCGTATTCCACGCCGTTGGCCCACTCCACCGCCTGCTCCTCGTCCGTGAAGGACTGCACGGTGATGACCGGGCCGAAGACCTCCTTCTGGATGATCTCGTCGGTCTGCTTCAGGCCCGAGACGACGGTCGGCGCGTAGAAGTAGCCCTTGTCGCCGACCCGCTTGCCGCCGGCCTCCACGCGCGCGTGCGCGGGCAGCCGGTCGATGAAGCCCTCGACCTGCTTGAGCTGGTTGGGGTTGTTGAGCGGGCCGAACAGCACGTCCTCGTCGTCCGGCTGCCCGGTCTTGGTCTCGGAGGCGGCCTTGGCCAGCGCGGAGACGAACTCGTCGTGGATGGACTCGTGGACGAGCACGCGCGTGGCGGCGGTGCAGTCCTGGCCGGCGTTGAAGTAGCCGGCGACCGAGATGTCCTCGACGGCCTTGGCGATGTCGGTGTCCTCGAAGACCACGACCGGGGCCTTGCCGCCCAGCTCCAGGTGGACGCGCTTGACGTCCTTGGAGGCGGACTCGGCGACCTGGATGCCGGCCCGTACGGAACCCGTGATGGAGGCCATCGCCGGGGTCTCGTGCTCGACCATCATGCGGCCGGTCTCGCGGTCGCCGCAGATGACGTTGAAGACGCCCTTGGGGACGATCGAGCCGATGATCTCGGCCATGAGGACCGTCGAGGCCGGGGTGGTGTCGGACGGCTTCAGCACGACGGTGTTGCCCGCCGCGATCGCCGGGGCGAACTTCCACACGGCCATCATCATCGGGTAGTTCCACGGCGCGACCTGCGCGCAGACCCCGACCGGCTCGCGGCGCACGATGGAGGTCAGGCCCTCCATGTACTCACCGGCGGAGCGGCCCTCCAGCATCCGCGCCGCGCCCGCGAAGAAGCGGATCTGGTCGACCATCGGCGGGATCTCCTCGGAGCGGGTCAGCCCGACGGGCTTGCCCGTGTTCTCCACCTCGGCCGCGATCAGTTCCTCGGCGCGCTCCTCGAAGGCGTCCGCGATCTTCAGCAGGGCCTTCTGACGCTCGGCGGGCGTGGTGTCGCGCCAGCCGGGGAAGGCCTCGGCGGCCGCCGCCATCGCGGCGTCCACGTCCGCCTGCCCGGACAGCGGAGCGGTCGCGTACGCCTCGCCCGTCGCGGGATTGACCACCTCGGTGGTCCGTCCGTCGGCGGCGTCCTTGAACTCACCGCCGATGTAGTTGCGCAGACGACGCAGCTCGGTGCTCACTGCCGGCCCTCCAGTTCGGATGTCCAGTACTTGAGACACCCACCCTAGTCGGCCGACCCACGTTTTCAACACCCCTGCTCCCTTCGATCGTGCGGAATCCGCAGGTGTCGGGGACTCAAACAACGGATTTCATCGATCCAGGCTTGCGGAAGTGTCGAGACCTCGTGCACAGTGACCTCGTGGCCAGTCGAAGCGCAGACCAGAAGGGCTCGCGGGAGTCCCGCGAGCCCTCCCGCGAGTCCAGGAACGGCAGCTCGCCGCAGCTGGACGCCGTGTCCCTCGCCATCATCGAGCAGCTCCAGGAGGACGGCCGCCGGCCGTACGCCGCCATCGGCAAGGCCGTGGGCCTGTCGGAGGCGGCCGTGCGCCAGCGCGTGCAGAAGCTGCTCGACCAGGGCGTGATGCAGATCGTCGCCGTCACGGACCCGCTCACCGTGGGCTTCCGCAGACAGGCGATGGTCGGCGTCAACGTCGAGGGCGACGTGGAGGCGGTCGCGGACGCGCTGTCGGCGATGTCCGAATGCGAGTACGTGGTGATGACCGCGGGGTCCTTCGACCTGATGGTGGAGATCGTCTGCGAGGACGACGACCACCTCCTGGAGGTCATCAACAAACGCATGCGGGCGGTGCCCGGAGTGCGCTCCACCGAGAGCTTCGTCTACCTCAAGCTCAAGAAGCAGACCTACATGTGGGGAACCCGATAACCGTGAGGACCCGATAGCCGTGAGCAAGGACCTCTCCCAGTCCGCGTACGACCACCTGTGGATGCACTTCACGCGCATGTCGTCGTACGAGAAGGCCCCCGTCCCCACCATCGTCCGGGGCGAGGGCACGTACATCTACGACGACAAGGGCAAGCGCTACCTGGACGGCCTCGCCGGCCTCTTCGTGGTGCAGGCCGGGCACGGCCGGGTCGAGCTCGCCGAGACCGCCTTCAAGCAGGCGCAGGAGCTGGCGTTCTTCCC
Organism: Streptomyces sp. SID5643; assembly: GCF_009872555.1. Taxonomy (NCBI): domain Bacteria; kingdom Bacillati; phylum Actinomycetota; class Actinomycetes; order Kitasatosporales; family Streptomycetaceae; genus Streptomyces; species Streptomyces sp. SID5643. The sequence goes on along the minus strand of NZ_WWIC01000156.1, from coordinate 2,832 downwards.
GGTGTGGTCCTACGCCCACCCCAAGGCCGTCGAGCTGGCCGAGCGTCTCGCCGGGCACGCCCCGGGTGATCTGAACAAGGTCTTCTTCACCACCGGCGGCGGTGAGGCGGTGGAGACCGCCTGGAAGCTCGCCAAGCAGTACTTCAAGCTGACCGGCAAGCCCACCAAGCACAAGGTCATCTCCCGCGCGGTCGCCTACCACGGCACCCCGCAGGGCGCCCTGTCCATCACCGGCCTGCCGGCCCTGAAGGCCCCCTTCGAGCCGCTGGTGCCGGGCGCGCACAAGGTCCCGAACACCAACATCTACCGGGCCCCGATCCACGGCGACGATCCCGAGGCCTACGGCCGCTGGGCCGCCGACCAGATCGAGCAGCAGATCCTCTTCGAGGGCCCGGACACGGTCGCCGCGGTCTTCCTGGAGCCGGTGCAGAACGCGGGCGGCTGCTTCCCGCCCCCGCCCGGCTACTTCCAGCGCGTGCGCGAGATCTGCGACCAGTACGACGTACTGCTCGTCTCGGACGAGGTCATCTGCGCCTTCGGCCGTCTGGGCACGTACTTCGCCTGCGACAAGTTCGACTACGTGCCGGACATGATCACCTGCGCCAAGGGCATGACCTCGGGCTACTCCCCGATCGGCGCCTGCATCATCTCCGACCGCCTGGCCGAGCCGTTCTACAAGGGCGACAACACCTTCCTGCACGGCTACACCTTCGGCGGCCACCCGGTCTCCGCGGCCGTGGGCCTGGCCAACCTCGACCTGTTCGAGCGCGAGAACCTCAACCAGCACGTCCTGGACAACGAGGGCAACTTCCGCGCCACCCTGGAAAAGCTCCACGACCTGCCGATCGTCGGCGACGTCCGCGGCAACGGCTTCTTCTACGGCATCGAGCTCGTGAAGGACAAGAACACCAAGGAGTCCTTCAACGACGAGGAGACCGAGCGCGTCCTGTACGGCTTCCTCTCCAAGGCGCTGTACGACAACGGCCTGTACTGCCGGGCCGACGACCGCGGCGACCCGGTCGTCCAGCTCGCGCCGCCGCTGATCTCCGACCAGTCGACGTTCGACGAGATCGAGCAGATCCTGAGGGCCACCCTCTCGGAGGCGTGGACCAAGCTCTGACCCGCGTCGCTCCGATCGTCTGCCTGGATGATCAACAACGGCCCCGGTGCCGCCCGTTCGAGTGAGAAACGGCGGCCCGGGGCCGCGTGCTGTCCGGCGCCCCGCCGCGTTCTGCCTAGCGTGCCCAGTGACCGATCGGCCCTGCCTTCGTTCCCCCGCACGGGGGATGGCACGGGAACTACGGATCTGAACCGAGGTGTACGCGCATGGAGGCCCCGCCGGACAACGACGTGCTCTGGGCACGCGCCCTGCACTTCCAGCACGACGACGGCTCGCCCGCGCTCTGCGGCGTCTCGCTCGGCGTGCGCGAGGGCGAAATCCTCGCCATCGGCGGACCGCGCGGCAGCGGCAAGACGACCCTGCTGCGGTGTCTGTCCGGCCTGGTCCCGGTGCGGCGCGGCGAGGTCTGGTTCAACAGCGTGCCCGTGCACACCATGGGCCCCCTCACCCGCGAGCGGCTGCGCCGCGACCGGTTCGGCTGGATCGACCCGGCCCCCTCCCTGGTGCCGGAACTCAACGCATGGGAGAACACCGCCCTGCCGCTGATGCTGCGCGGCACCAGCAGGCGCCGCGCCAAGACCGCGGCCCTGGAGTGGCTGGAGCGCCTGGACATCGGCGACAGCGCCCGCAAACGGCCGCACCAGCTGGTGCAGGCCGAACGGCAGCGGGTCTGCATCGCCCGCGCCCTGGCCCCCGCCCCGTCGGTGCTGTTCGCCGACGAGCCCACGGCGCCCCTGCACCGCGCCGACCGCGCCCATGTGCTGCGCACCCTCACCACGGCGGCCCGTTCCCACCGCATCACCGTCGTCCTGGCCACCCACGACGCGGAGACCGCGGCCCTCGCCGACCGCACGGTGTCCCTGCTCGACGGGCGGCGCGTACAGACGGTCCACCTGCCGCCGGTCGCCGAGACCAGCGAACCGGAAGGCCGGGCCGCGTGCTCGCTCTCCGTCTGACCCGCGGCGCCCACCCCGCCGTCCAGCTGCGCCGCCTGATGGTCACGGCGGCCTCGGCGGGCACGGGCTTCCTGCTGCTCTGCGCCCTGGGCTACGCGCTGAGTCACCCCGGCTCCCCCGGCTCCGCCGCGCTCCGGCTGGCCTGGTGCGCGGCCCCGCTGGCCGCCACGGTGTACTTCGCGGTCGCGGTGGCCCGTACCGATCCCGGCACCAGGCCCCGCTCCGGCCTCTCGGCCATCGGCCTCGGACCGGTCCGCATGATGGCCGTCTCGGCGACGACGACGGCCCTGTCCTGCACGCTGGGCTCGATGCTGGCCCTGCTCGTCTTCCTGCACCTGCGGGGCGACCTGACGGGCATGCCCTTCGACGGCGCCGCCGCCGACTCCCTCGCCGCCGGCCGGCCTCTGCCGTTGCCGGGCGCCCTGACCCTGCTGGCGTTCGTGCCCGTCGGCGCGTCGGTGGCGGTGGCCCTGGCCCTGCGACCACGCGAGGCGGGACCCGCCACTCCCCGGGCGGCCCGGATGTACGGCCGCTTCGGCGCCTACCGGCGCACCACCACCCGCGAGACCTTCGGGGCGTACGGCAGGTTCGGCCGGCACTTCGTCCGGCCCGCGGACGGCCGTACCGCCGAGCCCGCCGCGAAGAGCGGCCCGCCGGCGGCCCGGACCGGCGGGTCGGCCCCGGCGGCGGCCGCGGGCACCGGCGGGACGGTGAGCGCGGTCGCGGACCCGGTTCGACCGCCGACGGTGCAACCGG
>NZ_WWIC01000155.1:0-5503 GCF_009872555.1 Streptomyces sp. SID5643 | reverse complement strand
CGACATGACCGCCAAGGACATCAAGAACCAGGACGCGGACAAGGCGTTCGAGGGCTTCGACGCGGACGAGCTGGAGACCCTCGAGGTCACCGACGGCGTCGCCCTGCCGGAGATGGGCGCCTCCAGCGGCTCGATCGGCACCTCCTCCTCGTCCTCCAGCACCTGCTCGGCCTGCTGAACCACTCATCCCGGATCTTCGGAAGGATTTCGACATGACCGCCAAGGACATCAAGAACCAGGACGCGGACAAGGCGTTCGAGGGCTTCGACGCGGACGAGCTGGAGACCCTCGAGGTCACCGACGGCGTCGCCCTGCCGGAGATGGGCGCCTCCAGCGGCTCGATCGGCACCTCGTCCTCTTCGTCCAGCACCTGCTCGGCCTGCTGAACCGGCGTCACGGCACCAGCACCACAGCGTGAACGCAGAAGGATGCGCCTGTCCGGCTACGGCCGGCCGGGCACATCCTTGCGTTCGGCGCCCGGTGGGCGTCAGCCGCGCAGGGCCAGGTGGTACGACGAGGCCCACAGCACCAGAGCGCTGCCCAGGCCCACCACGATCCGCACGGTCTCGCTCGCGAGACCGGCCGCGACCAGCACGAATCCGGCGACCGCGACGGCGGTCAGCAGCGACGCCGTCCACCGGTACTGCCACTGGTCGTACAGGCGGGCGAGCGGGAAGAAGTGCAGCCCCACGACGAGGGCGATGCCCGCGGGGACGGCCTCGGGCCGGCCGGCGGCGTTGGACGCGGCGATGACGGCGAAGATGGCCGCCAGCTCGACGGTGTTGACGATGCCCACGCCGCGCGCCCAGTTGGCCGGCAGGTTCACCATCCGCGGCGAGGGCGCGGCGTCCTTGCGGTACCCCAGGTAGATCGCCGCCGCTGTGAGCAGCAGCGCCGCCGCCTCGATGCCGAGCGGCGCGGCATCCGTCGCCGAGCCCGTCCCGGAGGCCGCCGCCAGGGCCCACATCAGGGCGAACACGGAGAGCACCAGCACACCGCGGCGGCGCAGGGTGCGGGTGAGGGCGAGGCACTCGGCGTCCGTGGCGGACGGGGTGGGGGGCGTCGTGGGGGACGTAGATGTCACTCGCGGAGAGTACACCGGCCGGCCGGCCTTCTTGACGGTTTTCGGTCAGCCCACCGGCACCCTTGAAACGGAATACGACATTCCGACCTTGCACCCCCGGACGGGCGTCACGGAAACGATGACGTATGTAAGCGCCGGACCGTTTTCCCTTCCGGCCCGAATTCCCGCCGCCAATCATGGGATTCACGTTCTCGAATTCATTGCGGCTCTTCTCGGAAGGTGAAAGGACATGGGGGTTCACGCTCCGGAGCGCATTGCCGTGAGGCCGGATTCCGGCGGCCTGACGGGGGTGCGACTCCATACCCGGATGCCGGTGACACCGGCCTGGCTGGCCCGGCACGTCGTCCCGGTCGCCCGCGGACTGGGCGAGCGGGGCGTGCCCGGCGTGCAGGTGCGCCGCGGCTGGCTGCACGGACCGCACGTCGACGTGCTCGTCCCGGCCGGCGCGGTGCCGCCCGGCGGTGCCGTCGACTGGGCGGCGATCGCGGCCGCCTGGGACGCCGGTCCCCTCGACCCGGCCCGGGCCCTGACCGAGGAGGTGTATCTGGACCAGGCCCGCGAGTTCGGCCGCCTCGAAGCGGTGGAGCCGCCGTACCTGCCGCTGCGCGAGCACGGCACGGTCCTGCGCGTCGGCCCCGGCGATCCGGCGCTGCACTCCCGGGAGCCGCGCCTGGACGCCCTGCGCACGGTCGTGCACGGCGCCCTGGCGGCACCGGTGCTGACGACGATCGAGGGCCTGGCCGAGGAGCCGGGCAGCGGCACGGTCCGGCTCGCGGAGGCGTTCGCCGCCCTCGTCGACACCCACGCGCTCGGGCCCGGCCACGGGGTGTTCTCGCCCCGCTCGCACGTGGAGGCGTTCCTCGCCTGGGCGGCTCCCCGCAAGGACATGCGCCCGGTCTTCCGGGAGCGGCTCGCGAAGGAGGCGCCCCGCATCCGCGAGGTCGTCGAACAGCGCCTGAGCGGTGCGGTGTCCCCGGCGGCCGCCCAGTGGCGCACCGCGTTCGCCTACGGCGCCGGGGTCCTGGACCACGCCGTCGCCACGGGCGCCCTCACGCCGGACCTGCTCGACTCCGTCACCGACGGCGTGGACCGCAGCCGGATGGGCCCGCCCGGGGCGGAGGCGGTGGTGCCGCGCGGCGAGCAGCCGGACACCGACTTCCACCGGACCGTCCACGGCTCGGGGGCGATCAGCACCCCGTCCCCGTTCTTCGCCGCCTACCGCCTGCTGACGAACCTCTTCTACCAGCAGCTGCCCCTGCTCACGGTCTCGCCCATGCAGCGCTACTACATGTGCTTCGCGCTCGCCGAGACCGTCGACGAGGTGCTCGGCAGCAGCTGGCGGGAGCGCCTCACCGCCACGCGACCGACGGGAGCCCCGCGATGACCAGCCCCGAACCCCAGTGGTTCCTGCGCGTCAACCCGCTGCGCAGGACCCGCCTCGCCGACCCGGAGCAGCGCCGCCTGCTCGGTGAACTCGCGCGGGCGGAGGCGGAGTTGAGCGAGGCCGCCGAGGTGTGCTCGCAGGAGCTCTACGAGCGGATCGGCGCGGCCGGCTCGGACGCCGAGCGGCGCGAGCTGATCGCGCTGCGGCGCGCCATCCACAACGGCCGCGCCCCCAGGAAGACGCCCGAGAGCCTCGAAGCCACCCCGTCGGTGGCCCGCTGGCTGGCCGCCTGGACCGGGCGGGAGCACCTGCGCACCACGGTCACGCAGGGCTACCCGGCCGCGGCCGACCGCGAACGCGCCGTGCTGGCCGGCCTGCTGGGCGACGGGGACCTGCTGCGCTCCCTGGCGCTCATCGCCCCCGAGGTGCACCAGGAGGCCGAGCGCTACCGTGCCGCGGTCGAGGGCCCGGGCAAGGTGTCCGCCCGGACCCGCAAGTCCGAGCGCGGCCTGATCCAGTACGTGACCCGCGCGATGGTGCGCACCAGCCCGCTCTCCCGCTTCACCGCGGTGGGAATCGCCGAACCGGCCCCGGCCGGCGACCCGGACGCCGTCCGTCCCGGCGAGGTGCCCTTCACCGGCGCGCACGCGGTGCCGGGCCTGGACCGGGTCATGCTCCACTACGTCCTCGGCGGCCTGCCCGCCGACGGCACCGACCTCAGCACGCTGTGGGTGGGGATGCCCCCCACCTCGGCCCCCGACCCGGAGTCGGGCAAGCTGTTCTTCCTGAAGTTCTCCGAGCAGGGCATGCACCGCCTCGCGGTCCCGCTCGACGGGCCCGTCGCCCATCTGCTCGACGCGCTGTCGATGGGGCCGCGCAGGTTCCCGGCCGTCGTCGGGCACGTCGCCGCCCGGGCCGGCTGCTCCGCCGAGGAGGCCGAGGGACGCGTACGGCAGGCCCTGCACCAGGGCGTGCTGTGCACGTTCACCCGGCCCGAGGAGGAGACCGCCGCAGGTGACTACGACGAGCTGCTGACCCTCCCCGATGCCGAACAGCCGCCCGGAGTGCGGGAGCTGGCGAACCGGGTGCGCGCCGGACTGCCCCGGGTGACCGAGGCGCCGGCCTCCGAGCGGGGCGCGCTGCTGGCCGGGCTGCGCGGGGACCTCGGCCGGTTCAGCCAGGCGGCGGGCCGCCCGGCGCACATCACGGTGGAGGAGGACTACGTCATGCCGCCGCTGAAGGTGGCCGCCTCCGACTGGCACGCCCCGCTGACCGGCCTCGGCCCGGCGGTGGAACTCCTGACGGTCTTCGACTGGCTGCACGACGTGCGGGTCCTGATGACCGCCGCGTTCGTGGAGCGCTTCGGGGCCGGGGCGAACGTGCCGCTCGCCGAACACGCCGCGTTCATCGTCGGGGAGGTCTCCCGGCGGGCCGCCGCGATGGCCGCCGTGTACGGGCCCGAGGGCACCGGCCAGGCCGCCGCGCTGTCCGGGATCGGACCGGCCGACGGCTGCCTTGAGCGCATGTACCTGCTGCGCCGCGAGCTGTCCGAGGAGGTGCACGCCCTCCTCACCAAGACCGCCCAGGCCGGTGAGGACACCCTCCGGCTCACCGCGGCGGACGTCACGGAACTGACCCGGGCCCTGCCCGACCGCTTCCGCAGCGACCCGCTGATCTACGGCGTGCTGCTCCAGCAGGCCGGTGACCAGCTCGTCCTCAACGACGGACTGCCGGGCCACGGCATGCTGTACGCGCGCTTCCTGGAGGCCGACCGCCGCCAGGGCGGCCGCGCCCTGCCCCGTCTGGCCGAGCACCTCAGGCGTTTCTACGGCCACGACGGCACCCGCATCACCGAGGACCTGGGCCTGCACCGCCTCAACGTGAACGCGCACACCCCCGTGCTGCCGGGCGGTCTCACCGCCGAGGACTGGTTCACGCTGCGCCTGGCGCACGACCCGGAGACCGACACGCTGCGGGTCGAGGACGCCGACGGCGCGCCGCTGCGGGTGCTGCCTCTGGGCACCGGCCACCCGGGCCTGTTCCCGCCGCCGCTGTCGGTCGCCTCCGGCCTGGTGATCAGCGGCCGGCTCTTCAACAGCCTGCCCAACTCCTGGCACGCGGCGACCCCGTGGGACGGCAAGCACACCCGCGTGGCACCGCGCATGGCCGTCGGCGACATCCTCATCGGACGCCGCCGCTGGTACGGCGGCGGCGAACTGGACACGGCCGTGGCCGCCGGGCCCGACGAACACGAACGGCTCCTCGCCCTGACCGCCTGGCGCTCCCGCCACGGCGTCCCCGAGGAGGTCGTCATCAAGTCGGCGCCGGAGGACGAGGGCCCGCTCTCGGTGGGCGCCCCCGACGTCCAGTCCAAGCGGCTGGCGCAGAAGCCGCAGTACGTCGACCTGTCCAGCGCCCTCGCGGTGCGGGTCCTGCCGCGGATGCTGGAGCGCCGCGGGGCCGGCACGAGCTACCTGGAGGAGGCCCTGCCCGGCGTCACGGACGGCACCCACGCCACGGAGTGGGTGCTCGAAGTGGGGCGCGGGGCCGGAGGCCGCTTCGCCTACCACCCGGCCGACGGCGGGGCAGTGGAAGGAGTCCGGTCATGACCGTCACCGATGTCGAGAGGACCCCGGCGCGGACGGCTCCGGGCGCCGAGCCGCTCCTGGCCCGGCCCGGGCTGCACTACGCGCCCGTGCCGGGGGGCGTCTACTTCAGCGGCAGCCGCGGGCAGTTCGTGCTGCGCGGCTCGGAGCTGCTGTACGCGGTGGCGGACGGCTGTGTGCCGCTGCTGCGGGCGGGGACGACGGAGGACGCCCTGGTCGCCGAGTTCGGCACCGAGCGGGCCCGGCCCGCCGTACGGCACCTTCTCGGCAAGCTCCGCGAGAACGGCCTGCTGCTCGATGCCGCCGCGCTCACCGAGCCGGAGCCGCCGGCCGCCCTGGCCGCCCGGTACGCCGAGACGCTGGCCCGCCTCACCGCCCGCCTCGACGACCCGTACGCGGCGTTCGCCCGCCTGCGCCGGGCCCGGGTGC
>NZ_WWIC01000154.1:0-8540 GCF_009872555.1 Streptomyces sp. SID5643 | reverse complement strand
CAGGGGCGCGGGGAACTGCGCGACCAGCCCCCGCCTGCCCGCGGACGCATCACAAACCGGCGGCCCCCCACGGCACCTGCGGCGACCGGTACCACTCAATACCCAGGGCGTTCCACCGCTCAGCCTGCGCAGCAAGCCGCACCTTGTACCGCTCCCAGTCGTGAGAACCCGCCGGCGACCACCCCAGCTCGGCGACACCGGGCAACCGCGGAAACGCCATGAACTCGATGTGCCCGGAGTTCTCCAGCGTCTCCGACCACATCGGCGCCTCGACCCCCCGCACCGCGCCCCCCGGCACCCCCGGCAGATACGCCCCGGGATCCCAGTCGTACGACCGCTTCACCTCGACGTACCCGGCCCAGGACAGCCCCAGCGGCGTCTCCTTCGTGTACTTCATGTCGAGGTACACCCGGTCCGCCGGGGACAGAATCACCCCGGTCCCGTTCCGCGCGGCCTCAGCGACCCGCGCCTTCTCCTCCGCGCTGGTGCCGTCCAGCCCCCAGTACTGTGCGAGAGCCCCCTTCGCCGGGGCCGCCCCGGTCAGCTGGTGCCACCCGACCACGGTCTTGCCGTACTTCGCGACGATCGGCTGGACCCGGTCCATGAACCTCACGTAGTCCTCATGGCTGGTGGAGTGCGCCTCGTCGCCCCCGATGTGGAGGTACCTGCCCGGCGTGAGCGCGGCGAGTTCCCGGATCACGTCGTCCACGAAGTCGTACGTGATCTCCTTGCCGACGCACAGCGAGCTGAAGCCGACCTCCGTGCCGGTGTAGAGCGGCGGCGCCACGCCGTTGCAGTTCAGGTCGGCGTAGGAAGCCAGCGCCGCGTTCGTGTGGCCGGGCATGTCGATCTCGGGCACGACCTCCAGGTAGCGGGAGGCGGCGTACCGCACGATCTCCCTGTAGTCGGCCTTGGTGTAGTAGCCGCCGGGGCCGCCGCCGACCTCCGTGGAACCGCCGTAGGTGGCCAGGCGCGGCCAGGAGTCGACGGCGATGCGCCAGCCCTGGTCGTCGCTGAGGTGCAGATGCAACTTGTTGATCTTGTAGAGGGCGAGCTGGTCGATGTAGCGCTTGACCTGGTCGACGGTGAAGAAGTGCCGGGAGACGTCGAGCATGGCGCCGCGCCAGCCGTAGCGCGGGGTGTCCTCGAGCGTGCCGCCCGCGACCAGCCACGGGCCGGGCTGGACGGAGTCCTTCTCGACGGCCGCGGGGAGCAGCTGGCGCAGGGTCTGCACGCCGTGGAAGAGGCCGGCGGGCCGGGCGGCGGTGATGGTGACGCCGCCCCGGCCACTGTCGAGCCGGTAGCCCTCGGCGCCGAAGGGGCCCTCGGCCAGGCGCAGTCGGATACCCCCTGCACCCTGGGCGGTGACGGGGAGGCGGTAGCCCGTCGAGGGGCGCAGGATCCTCGCGAGGTACTCGCCGACATCCCGGGCCTCGCGGGAACCGTCGACGCGGATGTGCGTGCCGCGGGTGATCCGGTACGGGGATCCGCCCGGGTCGGCCGAGGCGGGCGCGGGGACGACCCGGTCGAGCGGGGTCGGCGATGCCTGCGGTGCGGGGGCGGCCCCGGTGACCGAGGCGGCCATCGCGACCAGCAGCAGGGAACCGAGCAGGCGGAGCGTTCTGCGGTGCTGTCTCACACGGCCATCTCTCACAAGCGTGTCCCTTCACGAGCCGTTGAGCTCCAAGAGGTCTGGACCACTCTCTCGTGAGACCGGTGGAACAATCCACCTCATGGCGGAAATCATCCAGAAGGACGGCACATGGGCCTTCGACGGGGACGCGCTGCGGCTGACTCCGGGGCGGGACAAGAACGTCAGTCTGCTGCGCAAGGAGCTGGGTGAACTGGTCGTGCCACTGAGGGCGTTGGCCGGTGTCTCCCTGGAGCAGGGCAAGAAGGCGGGGCGGCTCAGGCTGCGGCTGCGCGACGGCGCCGACCCGCTGCTGCACGCCACGGGCGGCCGGCTCACCGAGCCTCACGACCCGTACCAGCTGATCGTGGAGTCCGACCGCTACGGCGTCGCCGAGTACTTCGTGGACGAGGTCCGCAGCGCCCTGCTCCTCGACCAGGTCCCCGCCGGGCCGGTCGACGCGTATCTGCTGCCGGGCCCCTCCGTCCCCCTGTCGGTCTCCGCCGGGGACGGCACCGCCGGTTTCGACGGCGAGCGCATACGCCTGGAGTGGAACTGGAAGACGGAGGACGCCAAGGCCGCCGCCGGTGCCCGCACACTGGCGCTGGCCGACATCACGGGCGTGGAGTGGCACCCGGCGGCGGGCCTGGAGAACGGCCATCTGCGCTTCACCGTGCGGCACGCGCCCACCAAGATCCCGCCCAAGTACGACCCCAACGCCGTGGAGCTGTGGGGCTTCAAGAAGGACCCGCTGATGGCGCTGGTGGCGGCGGCGGTCCAGGCCAGGCTTCCGCACCCGGCCCGGACCGCGGCCCCCGACCCGGTGGACGCGCGACCGGAGTTGCCTTCTGCTCCGGTCGCCGCCTCCGAGGACGATCACGACGCCCTGCTGCGCCGCCTGCGCGAGCTCGGTGAACTGCACCGCTCGGGCGTGCTGACGGAGGAGGAGTTCGCCCTGGCCAAGCAGGCGGTCCTCAAGCGGATGTAGCAGGCGCCTACTTCGCCCGGCGGGCCACCGTGAAGTGGTCGACCTGGTCACCGTTCTCGGCGATGCCGCGCACCGTGAGCGTGGCCAGGCGCCCCTTCGGCGCGGGGGCGACGTCGACGCGCAGGAAGGAGTAGTCGAGGTAGCGCACCCGTGACCAGGCGACGGTCTCGTTCTGCTTGCCGCCCTTGACGTTGACGAACGAGGCGACGGACTCCACATCGTGCTCGTTTCCCTCGTACGACAGCGGGGCGCTGAAGGCGTAGAGGCTGCGGCCGGCCGCCCCGGCCGTCACGTAGACCACGCCCTCGGTCTCGGGGTAGGCCGTGCCGCCGATCGGGAGCTTCTTGGTGACCTTGTCGCCCTTGATCACGTCGGTGCGCTCGTACTGGTGGTTGTGGCCGTTGATGACGAGGTCCACGGTGTACTTCTCGAACAGCGGCACCCACTCCTGCCGGACCCCGCCCTCGGAGGCGTGCGAGGTGGACGTGCAGTAGGCGCAGTGGTGGAAGAACACGACGATGAAGTCGATGTCGTGCGCGGCCCGGTACGTCTTCAGCTGCGCCTCCAGCCATGTCGTCTGGGTGCCGCCGGAGATGCCGAGGTTGGCCGGGATCTCGAAGGAGATGTCGTTGGCGTCGAGCGAGATGACGGCCGTGTTGCCGTAGGTGAAGGAGTAGACGCCCGGCAGGTTCGTCTTGTCGGGGCCGTTGTCCGGGAGGGTCCAGCGGGCCTCCTCGCCGCCGTAGCCGGTGGGCGAGTACCAGGCTTCCATGTCGTGGTTACCGTAGGCGGGCATCCACGGCACGGACTTGGCGACGGACTCCGTCTGGGCGAGGAACTGGTCCCACACGCGCGAGTCGAAGCCGGTGTCGTCGGTCCTGCCCTGGCCGGCCGGGTCGCCGTACGCGATGTCGCCCGCGTGCAGGTGGAAGGCCGGGTTCTGGCCGAGGAGCAGGCTGTTGTTGGCGAGCGCGTGGTAGCTGACGCCCTCGTCGCCGAAGGCCGTGAAGGTGAACGGCTCCTGGTGCGCGGGGGCGGTGGTGAAGGTGCCGAGGGTGCCCAGCAGGTGGGGTGCGGCCGGGTCGAAGCCCTGGTGGCCGACGCCGTAGTAGTACGTCCGGCCCGGGCGCAGGTGGGTCAGCCGGGCGTGGACGTAGTACTGGGTGTGGTTGCCGCTCGCGCCGACACCGGCGGGCGTGAAGAGGGTGCGGACCTCGGCGTCGATCTTGCGGGAGAGGTCCCAGGGGTGGGCGCCGATCCGGATGAACGGCTTCTTCACGGCGACCGGGACCTGCCAGGAGACGGTCATCTCCGTGCGCGGGTCGGTGCCGTAGGCGAGGTGACGGCCGAAGGGGGCCACGTGGGCGCCGTCGACGGCCGCGGTGGCGGGGGCGGTGCGGGCGGTCGGTACGGCCGCCCGGGCGGTGGCGCCGGGCACGAACGCGCCACCCGCGACGGCGCCGAGCGTGACGGCGCCGCCTCTGATCATCGTGCGCCGGGAGAACCTGGAGCGCAGGTACTCGTGCTGCTCGGCCATGCTCATGCGCTCGGCGAGCCGCTCGGGTACGCCCATACGAGGAGTGTCCATGGCGTCCAAAAATCGACGCCTTGGGCAACGGGATGCCGGACGTCCGGTGGACGCTTCACGAACAGGCCCTCATGACCCGTTCAACGTTCTCCCAAAGAATGCCAACAGGCGCTTGCCCGGAATCGGGCAGAATTCTTGCGAAAGAGGCGCCGGTACCTCAGGATCTAGCGAGTGCACGACGAACTCGTTGATCATCTGACGCGGTCCACCGCCCTCGGGCGGGGCGAGGCGCTGCGTGTGATCCAGGACGTGCTCGCCTACTTCGACGAGACGACCGAGGAGTACGTCCGTCGCCGCCACCGCGAGCTCCAGGCCCAGGGCCTGGTCAACGCGGCGATCTTCGAGCGGATCGAGGCGGACCTCAAGTACCGCGCGGTGGCCCCGCCGGAGCTCTCGCTCCGGCAGCTGCGGCGCATCGTCTACGGCTAGGAATACGTTTATATGTGCGGAATCGTCGGTTACATCGGGAAGCGTGACGTCGCGCCCCTCCTCCTGGAGGGCCTCCAGCGGCTGGAGTACCGCGGCTACGACTCCGCGGGCATCGTCGTCACGTCCCCGAAGACGTCCGGCCTGAAGATGGTCAAGGCCAAGGGCCGCGTGCGCGACCTGGAGGCCAAGGTCCCGGCCCGCTTCAAGGGCACGACCGGCATCGCCCACACCCGCTGGGCGACCCACGGCGCCCCGTCCGACGTCAACGCCCACCCGCACATGTCGGCCGACAACAAGGTCGCCGTCGTGCACAACGGCATCATCGACAACGCCTCCGACCTGCGCCGCAAGCTGGAGGCGGACGGCGTCGAGTTCCTCTCCGAGACCGACACCGAGGTCCTGACCCACCTCGTCGCCCGCTCGCAGGCGACCAAGCTGGAGGACAAGGTCCGCGAGACCCTCCGGCTCGTCGAGGGCACGTACGGCATCGCCGTCATGCACGCCGACTTCCCCGACCGGATCGTGGTCGCCCGCAACGGCTCCCCGGTCGTCCTCGGCATCGGCGAGAAGGAGATGTTCGTCGCCTCGGACATCGCCGCGCTGGTCGCCCACACCCGCCAGATCGTCACCCTCGACGACGGCGAGATGGCCACCCTCAAGGCCGACGACTTCCGCACCTACACCACCGAGGGCACCCGCACCACCGCCGAGCCCACCACCGTCGAGTGGGAGGCCGCCTCCTACGACATGGGCGGCCACGACACCTACATGCACAAGGAGATCCACGAGCAGGCCGACGCCGTGGACCGCGTGCTGCGCGGCCGCATCGACGACCGCTTCTCCACCGTGCACCTGGGCGGCCTGAACCTGGACGCCCGCGAGGCCCGGCGCATCCGCCGCGTGAAGATCCTCGGCTGCGGCACCTCGTACCACGCGGGCATGATCGGTGCCCAGATGATCGAGGAGCTGGCCCGCATCCCCGCCGACGCCGAGCCGGCCTCGGAGTTCCGCTACCGCAACGCGGTCGTCGACCCCGACACCCTCTACGTCGCGGTCTCCCAGTCCGGCGAGACCTACGACGTGCTGGCCGCCGTGCAGGAGCTGAAGCGCAAGGGCGCGCGTGTCCTGGGCGTGGTGAACGTGGTCGGCTCCGCGATCGCCCGTGAGGCCGACGGCGGCATCTACGTCCACGCGGGCCCCGAGGTCTGCGTCGTCTCCACCAAGTGCTTCACCAACACGACGGTGGCCTTCGCCCTGCTCGCCCTGCACCTGGGCCGCACCCGCGACCTGTCGGTCCGCGACGGCAAGCGCATCATCGAGGGCCTGCGCAAGCTGCCCGCGCAGATCGCCGAGATCATGGAGCAGGAGGAGGACGTCAGGAAGCTGGCCCAGCAGTTCGCCGAGGCCCGCTCGATGCTCTTCATCGGCCGCGTCCGGGGTTACCCGGTGGCCCGCGAGGCGTCCCTGAAGCTCAAGGAGGTCTCGTACATCCACGCCGAGGCCTACCCCGCCTCGGAGCTCAAGCACGGGCCGCTGGCCCTGATCGAGCCGGCCCTCCCGACGGTCGCGATCGTCCCCGACGACGACCTCCTGGAGAAGAACCGCGCCGCCATGGAGGAGATCAAGGCCCGCAGCGGCAAGATCCTCGCGGTCGCCCACCAGCACCAGGAGAAGGCCGACGAGACGATCGTCGTCCCGAAGAACGAGGACGAGCTGGACCCGATCCTGATGGGCCTCCCGCTCCAGCTCCTCGCGTACCACACGGCGCTGGCGCTGGGCAGGGACATCGACAAGCCGCGGAACCTGGCGAAGTCGGTGACGGTTGAGTAGAGGCCTTCTTTTCAGGGGCGCGGGGAACTGCGCGAACAACCCCAACGCACCTGCACAGGCCGAACCATGAGGACGGACCCCCACGTGCTGCCACCAAAGCACAGGGGGTCCGTTTTCATCGCCGGGAAGCCGCCCAACTCCCCGGCCGGCGCAGCTAACCGGTGGCCGTCACGCCCCGGCCCGCAGCGCGTCGCGGAATCGCCGTGGGCCAGTGCGCCAGCGCCGCGGTGGCCGCGTACCAGGCCACCGCCCCCGCGGCGACGGCGAACCAGCCGCCCACCTTCACGAGCCCGTCGTTGCCGGCGAAACTCGCGATCGCCATCAGCAACAGGGCGACGAAGAACAGCCCGTACATGCCCTGACCGAGCCGGTCCCCGCCCGCGAGCGTCAGGGACAGCGCGACGAGGGCGAACAACAGCAGGAACAGCCCCGCCTCGTTGCCGGAGGCACTGTCGGACACCGCCCAGGTGAACCACAGCGCCCCGAGCACCGAGAACGCCGTCCCCCCGAGGGAGTCACCCTCGCGCAGGGCCACCAGCCCGGCGACGAAGAGCGCAACTCCGCCCACGTACTGGGCGATTGACCCGGCGTCAGCGGCCGACACACCGTCGATCACGGCAGTGTGTGCCAGCCCGAAGGCCAACAGGGTGATTCCGAGGGCGAGTCGACCGGCCACGGTCGTGATTCCGCTTCCCGCGGAGACGTCTTTGTCCACGGCGGGCTCCCTTCGTGCATGTGCAGTTGTACGGTGTCCCGTATATGCCCTTCACAAGGGCACAAACACCTCTACGCGTGAGTAGATTTACGCGCCGCACAAGGGGAGTTGCCGCTCGGTGAACGTCAGGGGATGACGATGACGGGCCGCTGCGCCCGCTTGGCGAGCCGCCCCGCGACCGAGCCGAAGATGCGCCCCACGATGCCGTGGGTGGAGCCGACAACGATGGCGTCGGCCTCGTACTCGCGGCCGACTTCTTCGAGTTCGTGGCAGATGTCACCGCCGCGCTCGACCAGGATCCAGGGCACCTCGGCGAGGTAGTCCGCACAGGCCAGTTCCAGACCGAGCACCTCGGTGCGGTGGTCCGGCACGTCCACGAACACGGGCGGTTCGCAGCCGGCCCACACGGTGGTCGGCAGCCGGTTGGCGACGTGCACGATGATCAGGCCCGACCCGGAGCGATGGGCCATGCCGATCGCGTACGCCAGGGCGCGCTCGCTGGACGTGGAGCCGTCGAAGCCGACGACGACGCCGTGCTTGAAGGCGGGGTCGCAGGAGTGGCGTGGCTCTTCCGCCGCCAGGGGCTCGGCCGCCGTGGGATCGGCGACGGGCCGCTTGCGGTCCGCGGGTTCGAAGAATTCGTGACCGGCCATGGCTGTCTCGGCGTTGTGATCCTTATATGGGGGACAACAGTGTGCGGCGGAGCTGTGTCCGGGAATGGTCTTCCCACCCCCATACCCTCAAGGGTACGGCGGCACGCCTCCTTAGCCCAGATCCCGCTCACGGTGCGTGCGGGTTCCAGGGAGCATGCACGAGGCACCGCCCGTAACGCAATGGTTGCTGCCCTGTACAGGCGGTTTGCACGGGATTCAATGACTCGCGAGGTGATCAGGACAGGCAGTGACCGACGCCGCCGCCGCGCGTTGAACCCCGAGAGTCACGCCACAGGGAGCACGCGATGTCCGGACCCCGCCCCGCCGCCGAGGCGGACCGCGCGACCCCGCCGCCGCGGGACACCGCGACGGATGTGGTTCGCTGGGCCGCCTTCAGCTGCCTGCTCGTCCCGGTGGTGCTCCTCGGCTACGGCGCCTCTCTGGCCGGTGCCGCCGGCACGGCCCTCGGGCTCGCGGCCGTCACGGGCGCCTGCCGGGTCCTGCTGCGCCAGTCCGAGCGCGGCGCGGCCCGGCTCGCGGCCGAGGACCGGGCACCCCACCGGGGGCGGCGCCACCGCACCGGAACCGGGTCCCACCGTGGCGGACGGCACACCGGAGGAGATACACCGGTCGGCTGACCGGTTTCCGCGCACGCGCACGTCACTTTTCAGCCAACTTCACGCCCCCGTGCATCCCCCGCTCCCCCC